>NZ_JBFTHK010000102.1:0-14882 GCF_056394205.1 Arthrobacter sp. 10T413_2
CACTCGCTCTCCCATCCCGGTCAACCGTTCGCTGCGCGCCTCTTCAGCGCCCGCACCCGATATCTCTCCGGTGAACTGGCCCCCGCCCGCATCGCGTCTTACCTGTCCGGCCTGCTCATCGGCGACGAGACTGCAGCGATGGTCCCGGGCGGCCTTACCTMCGGCGCCCCGGCGGCCTTGTGCGCCGACGGCCCTCTGGGCGGCCTGTACCAGCGGGCCCTGTCCGCCCAGGGCGTGCAAGTGCCGCTGCTGGAGGACACCGCCCTCGACGGGTTGCGCGCCGTTGCCCGCGCCTGGGGGCTTCTCCCTGCCGCCTTCTCTGCCACCTCCATCCCCTCCGTCTAAGGACCCTCATGTCTTCCTCCCCCACCGGACTCATCGCCATCCTGCGCGGACTCACCCMCGAAGAGGCCCCCGAAATCGGCCACGCTCTCTATGGCGCGGGCATCCGCGTCCTGGAGGTTCCGCTCAACTCCCCCGACCCGCTCAAGTCCATCCGCCTGCTGCGCGAGGATCTGCCCGGCGATGCCAGCGTCGGCGCCGGCACAGTCCTCACCCGCGGGCAGGTGGCCGACGTGGCGGCGGCTGGCGGCCAGCTGGTCGTCTCCCCCAACGCCAACGCCGACGTCATCGCAGCCGCCGGGTCCCTGGGCCTGAGCAGCTACCCCGGTGTCGCCACGCCCACCGAGGCCTTCGCCGCGCTCGAGGCCGGCGCCACGGCCCTGAAAATCTTCCCGTCGGAGACCGTGGGGATCGCCGGGATGAAAGCCTGGTCCTCCGTCCTTCCCGCCGGCACGCAGCTGCTACCCGTCRGCGGCGTCGATKACCAGACGCTCACGTCATGGCTGCGGGCCGGGGCTGCGGGAGCGGGCATCGGCTCCTGGTTGTACAAGCCGGGCCGCCCCGCCGAGKAGGTCGCTGCGCGGGCGGCCTCGCTCGTGGCCGCGTGGAACGTCCACCGGGCCGCCTGAATCTCCGCCGCCGGCGCCGGACCTGAGACCGCCGCCGGGACTAACGCAAGAACCGCTTTCCCTGCGCTTGCCCACGCATGTCGGGCACGCAGCGTCGTGCCTTGAACGCGTCAACCAAGACCCCGTCATCCGAAAGGCGTCGCATCGATGAAGATCAAGTCCATCACCACCTACCCCGTCCCCCCACGGTGGCTCTTCGTGAAGGTTGAGACCGACACGGGTCTTGTCGGCTGGGGCGAGCCCGTCCTCGAGGGGCGTGCGGCTACGGTCGCAGCCGCTGTGGACGAGCTGGCCGACTACCTGATCGGCCAGGATCCGCGCCGCATCGAGGACCACTGGACGGTCATGTACCGCTCGGGCTTCTACCGCGGCGGCGGCATCCACATGTCCGCGCTGGCCGGGCTTGATCAGGCCCTGTGGGACATCAAGGGCAAGACGCTCGGCGTGCCCGTCCACGAATTGCTCGGCGGGCAGCTGCGCGATTCCATCAAGGTGTACTCATGGATCGGCGGTGATCGGCCGGGAGAAACTGCCGCCCAGGCGCGCGACGCTGTGGAGCGCGGGTTCAGCGCCGTGAAGATGAACGGGCCGGAGGAGCTGCAGTATATCGACACCTGGGACAAGGTCGAGCGCGTGGTGCACAACGTGTCCGAGATCCGCGACGCCGTGGGGCCGAACATCGGCATCGGCGTCGACTTCCATGGGCGCGTGCACCGGCCGATGGCCCGCGTGCTGCTCGCCGAGCTGGAGCAGTTCCACCTGATGTTCGTGGAGGAACCCGTCCTCTCCGAGCACGTGGACGGCATCGCKGACGTGCTGCGCGCGTCCTCGACGCCGATCGCGCTCGGCGAGCGTCTGTACTCGCGTTGGGACTTCCGCCGCGTGCTGGAGACCGGCGTCGTGGACATCATCCAGCCGGACCTCTCCCACGCCGGCGGCATCACGGAGGTCCGCAAGATTGCTGCGATGGCGGAGGCGTACGATGTCGCGTTGGCGCCTCACTGCCCCTTGGGACCGATCGCTCTGGCCGCCTGCCTCGCGGTGGACGCGGTCAGCTACAACGCAGTGATCCAGGAACAGAGCCTGGGCATTCACTACAACAAGTCCAACGATCTGCTCGACTACGTCACCGACCCGAGCGTGTTCGACTACGCAGACGGCATGGTCAAAATACCAACCGGGCCGGGCTTGGGCGTGGACATCAATGAGGACTACGTCATCGAGCGGGCCAAGGAGGGTCACCGCTGGCGCAACCCGGTATGGCGTCACGCCGACGGCTCCTTCGCGGAGTGGTGACTCCGTTCCCCCCCCAAATTTTCTTTCCCTTTACAAACTCCGTTCCTAACTTCTCACAATKAGGTGACCCCGTGAATGCAACACTCGCGCCGTCGACACTGCGCAAACTGAACCTGAAGATCATCCCGCTGGTGATTATCTGCTATTTCATCGCCAATCTGGACAAGACGAATATCTCCATCGCGGCGCTCGAGATGAACGCCGATCTGGGGATGACGGCCACCATGTACGGCGTCGGCGTCTCCGTTTTCTACATCACGTACCTGATTTTCGAAGTGCCCTCCAACCTCCTGATGACGAAGGTCGGGCCCCGCATCTGGATCGCCCGCATCATGATCTCCTGGGGCCTGGTCAGTTCGCTGATGTTCCTCGTCCACGCACCGTGGCAGCTCTACACGCTGCGATTGCTTCTCGGTGCCGCCGAGGCGGGCTTCGCMCCGGGCATCATCTACTACCTCTCGCAGTGGTTCCCGCAGGCTAACCGCGCCCGCGCCATGTCCTTCTTCTACATGGGCTCGGTCGGTGCCTCCGTGGTGGGACTTCCCATCGGCGGCATGATCCTGAACATGCATGGATTCCTGGGCCTGACCGGGTGGCGCTGGCTGTTCCTGATCGAGGGCATCCCCGCCGTCATCCTGGGCATCGTCATCCTCTTCGTCATGCGCGACAACCCGCACAAGGCTCCCTGGCTCTCGCGCGACGAGGCCGATAACCTGGTCGCCGTCCTCGAAGCCGAGCGCGGCACCGCAACGATCGGCGCACACGTGCCCTGGTACAAGGCGATCGCCAACCTCACCGTCCTTGGGCTCTCCGCGGTCTGGCTGTTCCAAGCGTTCTGCACCATCGGCGTCACCCTTTTCATGCCACTGATCCTCAAAGGGCTGGTCCCGGACTCCGGCAGCGTCATGGTCGGGGTGCTCTCCGCTGTGCCGTTCCTGGCCGCCTGCATCTTCATGTACTTCAACGGCCGCAGCTCCGACCGAACCGGCGAGCGTTCCAAGCACCTCGCGMTGCCGCTCATCGCGGCCGGCGTCTGCATGGCTTTGGCTCCGTACAGCCCGAYGGCGATCGCCTACGTCCTGCTCATTCTTGCGGTGGGCCTTACCTTCGCCCTGACGCCGGTGTTCTGGGCTGTGACGACGGAGAAGATCGCGGGCGTCGCAGCCGCCGCATCTATCGCCCTTATCAACACCGTGGCTCAGCTCGCAGGCCTCGGCCTGCCTCCCATCCTTGGCGCCATCAAGGACAGCACGGGCAATTACAACGGCGGCCTGCTCCTCATCGCTGCGGCGTTGATCGTCGGCGGCGTCCTGGGGAGGTTCATCACCCGCAATCACCGTTCGCACAATCGGCCTACGGTCCTGGTTGCCGACTCGACTATTCCGGATTCACGCGACGAGGCAGCCAACACTGAGGTGCCTACGCGATGAACTTCAGCGCTGACGCCCAGCCCCAAACGTCCGCGMGGAKGACACCCCTCCTACAACACGCGTCTGTCCCGGACATGCTGCTCGACGCTCTTCGTCAGGACCACGAGGTCGTCGACTTCCACAGCCTGTCCGCCGCAGATTTCGCTGCGCGGGCGTCGGAGTTCGAAGTCCTGATCACCAATGGCGAGGACACCGTGACACGCGAGCGGATCCAGTCGTTGCCCGCGCTGGGGCTCATCGCCAACTTCGGGGTCGGCTATGACGGTATCGATCTGCAGGCAGCCCATGAACACGGAGTGCAGGTAAGCAATACTCCAGACGTGCTGACGGACGACGTCGCCKACCTGGCCATTGGCCTTTTGTTGGCGACCTCGCGTCAGATYCCGGCAGCCCAGCAGTTCCTGGAGTCCGGTGCCTGGGCCGACGGCGGCTACACCTGGACGCGCAAGGTGTCCGGGTCACGGCTGGGCATCGTTGGCATGGGGCGGATTGGACAAGCGATCGCACGACGGGCTGTCGCTTTCGACATGCCCATTCGCTACTTCTCCCGTCATATCAAGCCGGAGGTCCCCCATGGCTTCGAACCATCATTGGTCGAACTGGCCACGTGGGCGGATGCCCTGATCGTCTGCGTCCCAGGCGGGAAGGAAACCAACGGGCTCATCAACGCTGAGATCCTGCAAGCCCTCGGCCCAGATGGCTTCCTCGTCAATGTCGGTCGCGGATCGGTCGTTGACGAGGCCGCGCTCATTCGAACGCTACATGCGGGCGAGCTTGGCGGTGCAGGTCTGGACGTTTTCACTGACGAGCCTCGAGTTCCTAAGGGGCTGCAAGGACTCCCGAACGTGGTGCTCACTCCCCACATAGGTAGCGCGACGTGGCAAACACGAGCGGCCATGTCAGAGCTCGTCATGGAGAACGTCAGGGCGTTTGAACGAGGTCAACGCCTCGCAACGCCCGTTGGCTAGAACGGGGAGCTCGCCGAAACTTCCCCTGCCGCAATACTCCGCAGTGTTGGATTGCAACGCATCTCCAAGCGCCACCCGTGGATGAGCCGTGATGGGTAAAGTCACACACCCAGCGCAGCCCCGGCGACTGCACACAGCTGGCTACCGGTCCTGGCGGAGGCCGACTGGGTTTGGATTCTGATGCTTCTGCGACAGTTGTTGCCACCCGGCTGGTGAGGAGTCTAATTTCGTTCTTCGCGGGTCGCTCCGGTTCGGCCGTGTAAACGCTGATTTCATGTACGGATCGCGGAAGGGTCTGCAGGGCCGACTACGGGGTGTCGCAGCCGTTTGGTTCCGTCGCGGCGGAAGCGGAAGCGGATGCCTTGCGCGATCCATATCGTATGGAACTCCTGGCTTGGTATGGATAATTCGCCAACGAGCTCCTGCAGATTCCGGTCGATGGGTTCACGGCCGGCTTCGGCGCGTAGCCGGCCGCGGTGGCTGCGGCCCCAGCGTCCCAGTCGATGAAGAACTCCCGTGAGGCTGGGTCGAKAAAGTGAAAGCGCGCGAAGTTGGAGTGGCAGCGGGCAGCGGTGGTGTCGCTGGCGATCATCGGCGCTTGCAGCGAGGCCCAGAGAGTTGGTGGCCACGACGTCKAGGCGGCCGTTTGCGGACGAACGCAGCGGACGTGGTCATGGAGTCAAGCAGGCCACAGGAGCCTCCACGCCAACTTCCTGGCGCCGGGACCGCGGGCGCCGCGCKAGCAGTGTGGCCAGGGCCAGGGCCAGCTCGAAGGTGGAGGCATTCCTCATCGTCCAGGTGCAGGGCCCGGGCGGCGGCCTTGAKGACGTCTTCTGACACGCCGCTGATGTTGGTKACGGCCGGTGTCCGATGCCAGCTGGCGAGTGTGGTGGGTGCTTCCGATCGCGGTATGCCTCAGTGGCAGCCGCAGGAGTTTCGGATGCGCAGGTGGGTGGGGAAGGTCCGGTGTTCCGGCTTTTCTCCGCGTCGGGCTCCGATAAGTGCTGTGACGGCGGCTTCGGCCATGGCCTGCGCGGGTTGTTCCACGGTGGTCAGGGCGGGCCAGCTGTACTCGGCCTCCGCGGAACCGTCGAATGAGGCCAGGGCCATGTCCTCGGGCACCGACAGGCCGGCTTCCCGGAGTGCGCGGAGGACGCCAATGGCCTGCATGTCCGAGCTGGCGAAAATCGCGGTCGGCCGGTTCGCTGCTGCCAGCAGCCGCTGGCCTGCGATGTAGCCGCCGTCGCGGGTGAAAAAGCTGCGTACGATGGGGCCTTCGGGCAGCCCGGCCTCGGCAAGGGCCTGCAGCCACCCCTGTTCGCGTCCGTCGAAAAAGTTACCTGTGTTCGTGCCCATGGCCAAGGCGATGTTTGTGTGTCCGTGACCGATGAGATGCTCCACAGCGGATTTTGCAGCCGCGACCCGGTCCACTCCCACGCTGTTGAAACCGGGAGTATCGGCATCATGGTCCAGGAGCACGGCTGGGATATCGTCGAACTCAAGTTCGGCGAGGTCTGGCTCGAACAGGACGCTGGACAAAATCACGCCATCCACCTGTCGGGCGGCGAGGTTGCGAAGGTTCCTGCGTTCCTTGGCGAGGTTCCCGTCGGAGTTAGTCAGCAAGAGGGCGTAACCGAGCTCGGCTGCCGCGTCCTCCACTGCGCGGGCCAGCGAAGCGAAGAATGGGTTGCTGTTGTCCGGGATGATGAGGCCGATCGTCTCGGTTGAGCCCAGCTTCAACGCCCGCGCTGCGGCGTTGGGCCGGTACCCCAGGAGCCGGATGGCTTCCTGCACCTTGGCTTCGGTGGCCGGTGCGACCTTTTTGGGACCTTTGTTGACCACGTAGCTGACGACGGCGGTGCTCACCCCGGCGTACCGGGCGACATCCTTGCGGGTCACCTGGGTACGCGGGGCGGGCACTGCTGATGTAGTCATGCGGTCCATGCTAGCTAGAGTGAGGCCGGGGCATCGCCGAAGTCCCGGATGGGCAGGCGTTCACCGTTGCGGAGGGCCGATTCGTGGGCCACGATCCCCGGCAGGGTGAACCGCGCCGCGGTCCAGGCGTTGACCGGCGGAAGCGCGCGCCCATTGACCGCCGTGACAAAGTCATCAACAAGGAAATGGTGGCTGCCCTCGTGCCCGTTCGGGGCTCCCCGGAATTCCTCCGGGAGACGGCTGCTGTCGTGGACGGGCGCAAGTCCAGACACGAAGGCGTCGCGGAGCTCGGGCGCCACGTTGGCCAGTGAGGGGTCATCGACGGACATGCTGGGCCGGGACTCCATCTGTTCAGAAATGTCGTGGACGTTGCCCTTGTCCTGCCACACAGTAACCCTGGCCAGCTGTTCAAAGCTGGCCTCTGTGCCAAAAAACCTGAACCGGGACTCCCTGATGTGCGACGGGTAACCCACGCGGCGCATCTCGTTGGTCCGCATCGCCCCGCCGTCGTTCAGTTCGAAGAGGGCCGTGGCGTTGGAAAAGTCGTTGCCGAACATGCTGATGCCCTTGTCGAAGACGCCGTCGTTGCGGTCATCCTTCACCCCGATGCAGCTAACGCTGACAGCGTGRGCGGGGATGGCGCCGAGGACTCCGCCGATCGCGTGTGTCGGGTAGAGCATGGGCGGGTAGCTCGCGGTTTCCTTCCAGCGATCACCTCCGCTGTGCTGATAGGCGTCGTAGAAGCMGAGATCCATGTCGTGGACATAGTCACCCTCGGCGTAGAAGACCCGGCCGAATTTGCCGTCGGCATGCTGCGTCCGGGCATACACGGTGGCCGGATTGTAGTAGCTGGTCTCCCCCATCATGTAGACGTTCCGGGTCTCCCGGACGGCATCGATGATGCGGGCAATTTCGTCTTCGGAGACCGCCATGGGCACCGCCGAGTAGACGTGCTTGCCGGCCCGGAGGGCCCGCTCCACGAGGGGGCCGTGGGTCCACCGCTGGGTGAAGATGGCGACGGCGTCGACGTCTGACTCCAGGAGCTCCTCGAAGCTGCCTTTCGCGCCGGCAAGGTCATACCGCTCGATCGCTTCGGCAGCCCGCTCGGGCCGCTCATCCACGACGAAAACTTCGCTCACCCCCGGGTGCAGGTTGAACAGGTGCGCGAACTGGCCACCGAACTGACCCACGCCCACTACTCCAATGGAGAACGTCATTGTTTTCTCTCCTTCTACACAGATTCAGCTGTTCTTGAAATCTTCCCGCAAGCTATCTACACGCGTCAACCGCTGGCACTGAAAACATGGATTTTGCCGGTAATTTCGTGCTGCGGGGTTGCCCATCTACTTCTATACGTGTAGATTCGGTGTCGATTGTTAGTCACATCACATCTTCAGGAAGGGTCGATGATGACCACCCTTACCAAGCACCCACCCACCGCAGCGCACAAGGCGCCGCAGGGTTCCAACCGGGTCCGTGGCATGGCCAAACTGCGCGACCTCAAGGTCGCGCTGCTGTTCATCCTCCCGGCGATGATCGGCCTCGTTGCTTTTTGTCTGGTCCCGACCATCCGCGGCGTCTACCTGAGCTTTACCGAGTACAGCCTGCTGGGTGAGCCCGAATGGATCGGAATCAAGAACTACACGGCGATCTTCCAGGACGAGCTGTTCTGGAATGCGCTGGCCGTAACCGTCCAGTACGTCGCAATCAACATCGTCTTCCAGACCGTCATAGCCCTCGGCCTGGCGCTGCTGATGCACCGGGTGGCAAAGTCCACGTTCATCCGCGGAGCCCTGCTMCTTCCGTTCCTGGTGGCCAACGTGATTGTCGCCCTGTTGTGGTTTTGGATGCTCGACTACCAGCTGGGCATCGTCAACGAGATCATCAGCTGGATGGGACTTCCCCGCATCGCCTTCTTTGGCAGTGAACAGTGGGCCATCCCCACCATCGCCTTCGTCAACGTCTGGCGCCACATGGGCTACACCGCCCTGCTCATCTTCGCCGGCCTCCAGGCCATCCCCCACCATGTCTACGAAGTGGCCGCCCTGGACGGAGCGTCGCCCACCAGGACGTTCTGGAGCATCACCATGCCGCTGCTGCGTCCRGTTCTTGCACTTGTCCTGGTGGTCACCGTCATCGGGTCCTTCCAGGTCTTCGACACCGTCGCGGTCACCACCGGCGGCGGTCCGGTCAATGCCACCCGCGTCATCCAGATGTACATCTATCAAAAAGCCTTCGGCGAATCGGACTTCGGGTATGCCTCCGCACTGTCCGTCATTCTCTTCGTGATCCTCGCGCTCGTGGCCTTCATTCAGATGAAGTTCCTCAAGGGCAGCGAAACGGATCTGGACTAAKGAACCCCTGCCATGACCACTCGTACACTCACCCGCAAGGCCGTTAACTGGCACCGCGTCKGTGCGTGGGCCGTCATCGCCCTCGCGCTGGCCGTCACCATCCTCCCGTTCCTTTGGATGCTCCGCACGGCCCTGTCCAGCAACCACTCGCTGGCCTCAAACTCCGGGAATCTCCTGCCGGCAGACTTCTCCTGGGGCGCGTTCAAGCGTGTTTTTGGAATGCAGTCCACCGAGGAGGCCCTCGCCGACGGAGGTTCCGGTGCCGCCATAGATTTCTGGCTGTACCTGCGAAACTCGATAGTTTTTTCCACCGTCACTACGGCAGCCCAGGTCTTTTTCAGCGCACTTGCCGCCTATGCCTTCGCCCGGCTCCGCTGGCCGGGACGGGACAAGGTCTTCTCCGTGTTCCTGGCCACCATGATGATTCCGGGGATTTTCACCGCCCTGCCCAACTTCCTCCTCATCAAGAACCTGGGACTGCTGAACACGTTTGCCGGACTGACACTGCCCTTCCTGTTCATGTCCGCGTTCGCCATCTTCTTCCTGCGGCAGTTCTTCCTGAGTATGTCCCGTGAAGTGGAGGAGGCAGCCATGCTCGACGGAGCCAAGCACCTGCGAATCTTCTTCCAGATTGTCCTGCCCAACGCCGCCGCACCCATGGCCACCCTGGCGCTGCTGACCTTTATCGGGCAGTGGAACGAATACTTCTGGCCTCTGCTGGTCGGCAATGACGAAAACGTCCGCGTCCTCACTGTGGGCCTGAGCGTCTTCAAATCCCAGTCCCCACAGGGCGCCCCGGACTGGTCGGGACTCATGGCCGCCACCATCGTTGCGGCAGTTCCCATCCTCATCCTGTTCCTTGCCTTCGGCAAGAAGATCGTCAACTCCATCGGATTCTCCGGCATCAAATAAACCGCTGACCCAGCCACTTCCCCCTCCATCCGCTCCACTCCGGGCAACCTCGTGCCCTCTTCGAAAGGTCAATMATGAAGAAGACTCTCGGCGCCGTTGCTGCCGCCGCAGCCATCGCCATCTCCCTCTCCGCCTGCGGCGGCGGGTCCACCTCCGCCGCCTCCGGTGATGCCAAGGGCGAAATCAACTATTGGATGTGGGACGCCAATCAGCTCCCCGCGTACCAGCAGTGCGCTGCGGATTTCACCAAGGCCAACCCGGACATCAAAGTCAAGATCACCCAGCGCGGCTGGGGTGACTACTGGACCACCCTGACCAACGGCTTCGTGGCCGGGAATGCCCCGGACGTCTTCGCCGACCACCTGTCCAAGTACCCCGAATTCGCCGCCAAKAAGCAGCTCCTGTCCCTCGACGATGCCGTCAACAAAGACGGGGTCAAACTGGACATCTACAACAACGGCCTGGCGGACCTTTGGGTGGGCCAGGACGGCAAGCGCTACGGCCTGCCCAAGGACTGGGACACCGTGGCCATGTTCTACAATAAAAAGCTCGTCAAGGATGCCGGCTACACGGAKGAACAGCTCGGAAAGCTGGACTGGAACCCCCAGGACGGCGGCAGTTACGAGAAGGCCATCGCCCACATGACCGTGGATAAGAGTGGCAAGCGTGGCGATGAGTCCGGCTTCGACAAGAACAACGTCGCCGTCTACGGCCTGGGCCTGGAAAATTCCGKCAACGGCCAGGGCCAGACCCAGTGGAGCTTCCTCACCGGCACCACCGGCTGGACCCACACGGACAAGAACCCGTGGGGCACCAGGTTCAACTACGACGATCCCAAGTTCCAGGAGACTATCCAGTGGTGGAAGGGGCTGGCCGACAAGGGCTACATGCCCAAGCTTGAGACCACCGTGGGCGCCAGCGTTGCTGATGCCTTCGGCGCCGGGAAGGCCGCCATCAACACCAACGGCTCCTGGATGATCGGCCAGTACACCAGCTACAAGGGCATCGACACCGGCATTGCCCCCACCCCCACGGGACCCGACGGCAAGCGCGCCAGCATGTTCAACGGCCTGGCCGACTCCGTCTACGCCGGCACCAAGAACCCGGCGGCCTCGGTGAAGTGGGTCGAGTACCTGGCCTCCAGCGCCTGCCAGGACGTCGTGGCCTCCAAGGCCGTCGTTTTCCCCGCCATCAAGTCCTCTTCCGACAAGGCCGCGGCAGCCTTCAAGGCCAAGGGCATCGACGTCAGTGCCTTCACCACGCAGGTCAAGGACAACACGACCTTCCTCTTCCCCATTACCGAGAACGCGGCGAAGGTCGATGGACTCATGGGCCCCGCAATGGACGCTGTGCTGTCCGGCAAGAAGGACGCCAGCACCCTGACCGAGGCCAACGACAAGGTCAACGCCCTCTTCAAGTAGGCCATCCGCTATACCCACTGCGCGCCGCGGGCGTCATCTTCCCCGCGGCGCGCAGCCCAACCCCTTTCTTCCACACCCCAGAAGGACATTATTTATGGACCCGCTCCACCTCCGTTCCGCCGGAACCAGTCTGGTGATCAGCTTCGACAGCGGGGAGGCTGAGGTCGTCCACTGGGGCGCGGATCTTGGCAGCACGCTGCCGGACCTCGCTATCCTCACAGCCGCTATCCCGCCGTCGTCCATCGACACCACCGTTCCCGCAGGCCTGCTGCCGCAGGCCTCATCCAGCTGGCGCGGCCGGCCTGCGCTGCGCGGACACCGGATTGCCGACGGCGTCCCCGGTCTGGACTTCTCAGCCCGCCTCCGCGTCGTCGCAGCGAGCACCGGGGACAACTCGACTGTCATCGTCCAGTCTGATCCCGACGCCGGCCTCACCGTCTCCTCCTCCCTGACACTGCATGACGGCGGGTTGCTGGAGTTGCGCCACACCGTCATCAATGACGGCACCACGCCCTACCAGCTCKACGAACTGGCCACCGTGCTTCCGGTGGCCCCGGCCGCCGTCGAACTCCTTGACCTCACCGGGCGCTGGTGCCGGGAACGCCACCCGCAGCGCCGCCCCATCCAGCAGGGCACCTGGGTCCGCACCGGCCGGCACGGCCGCACCGGGCACGACTCCTCGCTGCTTTTCGCCGCCGGCACTGCCGGCTTCGGCAACCGCCACGGGCAGGTCTGGGCCACGCACCTGGCCTGGAGCGGCAACCACGAGCAGTTCGCGGACAGCATCGGCGACGGCCGCACCATGATCGGCGGCTCCGAGCTCCTCGGTTCCGCAGAGGTAGTCCTCAAACCAGGCGCCAGCTACACGACCCCTGCACTCTTTGCGGCGTACTCCGCCCGCGGCCTGGACGGCATCAGCGAGGCGTTCTACAACTGGTTCCGGTCCCGTCCGCACCACGTGCTGCCGGCAGCTTCTGCCAACGCGGGAACCGGTAAACCCCGCCCMGTGGTCCTCAACACGTGGGAGGCCGTCTACTTCGACCACAACCTGGACACCCTCATCGAGCTGGCCGATTCCGCGGCCGAATTGGGCGTGGAGCGCTTCGTCCTGGACGACGGCTGGTTCCGCGGCCGCCGCGACGACAAGGCCGGACTGGGCKACTGGTACGTGGACGAAACACTCTGGCCGGACGGCCTTACGCCGCTGATCGAGGCCGTGACCTCCCGCGGCATGGAATTCGGGCTGTGGGTGGAACCCGAAATGATCAACCTCGATTCGGACATCGTACGGGCGCACCCGGATTGGATCGTGGGCCCCTCAGTCCAGAACTACAAGGACGGGGGACGCCTGCCGCTGGAGTGGCGGAACCAACAGATCATCGACCTCGTCAATCCCGATGCCTGGCAATACATCTACGACCGGGTGGATGCGGTGCTGCGCGAAAACAACATCAGCTACCTCAAATGGGACCAGAACCGCGACCTGTTGGAGCACGGCCACGCCGGCCGCTCCTCCGTGCATGAGCAGACCCTGGCCGCCTACCGGCTGTTCGACGAACTCCGCAAGGCCCACCCCGGCGTCGAGATTGAAAGCTGCTCCTCCGGCGGGGCCCGGGTGGACCTCGGCATCCTGGAACGCACCGACCGGATCTGGGCCTCAGACTGCAACGACGCCCTTGAACGCCAGACCATCCAACGCTGGACCGGTCTGGTCGTTCCCCCGGAGCTCGTGGGCGGACACGTCGGCCCCACCACCTCCCACACCACCGCCCGCACGCACGATCTGTCCTTCCGCGCCATCACAGCACTGTTCGGCCACTTCGGGATGGAATGGGACGTTCGGCAGCTGAAGGGCGCCGAGCGCGAGGAACTCAAACGCTTCATCGGCCTCTACAAGGAACACCGGGGGCTCATCCACAGTGGCCGGATGGTCCGGGCAGATGTCCMCGACGAATCGCTGATGCTGCACGGTGTTGTTGCCGACGCCTCCGCGGGAGACCATCTCTCAGGCAGCACCATTGCTTCAGGTGCGACGGCGGCACTGTTCGCGCTCGTGTGCACGCGGACATCATCCGCCGAGCAGCCCGGACGGATCACAGTTCCAGGTCTGGAGAGCGGACGTACCTACCGGGTTGAGGCGATCTTCCCGGCACCTGGCGACGCCGATTACGCGCACACGTTTACGCAGGCCCAACCGCCGGCATGGCTGGCCTCGGGAGCCGAAACCAGCGGCAGCTTCCTTGCCGAGGTCGGACTCCCCATGCCGGTCCTCAACCCGGAACATGCCCTGTTGCTGAAGTTCACGGCGCTCTAGCCGTCGACAAAACCTAACCGCAGACTGCCCCGGTGTTTCCCAGCTCTCAGGAGTGGACGGGACGTCGGGGCAGTCTCTGCCCGGGCAGAGGAGGGCAGATGAGAATTCTGCTTACCGGCGGGACCGGGTGCACCGGCTCGCACACGGTGCTGTCCCTGTACGAAGCCGGCCAGCCATCACGTGGTGGTGATCAGCAACCTGGCCGGCACGCTGAACCTCATCCGGGTCATGGACCGGCACGACGTCCGGTTGCTCGTGTTCAGTTCATCGGCCACCGTRTACGGGGAGCACAATCCCATCCCCTACGTCGAGAAGATGGAAATMGGCGCCAACAACCCCTACGGCCGGACCAAGGAGCAAATCGAGGATATCCTCTCGGATCTGGGCGACGCCGATCCCCGCTGGCACATTGCCCGACCGTGGACCAGATATGTGAGGACCACTGGCGCTGGCAGAAAAACAGCCCCCACAGCTCCAACGCCCGAACAACGCCTTGCAGCTGCTTGAAACGACGACGGCCGCGCACCCCGGCTTGAGCAAGCCGTCTCGGGCGGCAAGGGCGKCGTAGCTGTTGGACCTGGAAGCCCCTGCTGAACACTGAAGCCCCGGCCTGGAAAACCGGCCTTCGCTTTCATCCCCGCCAATCCGTCCTACTCGCGGGTCGTGAGAGCCGAATCCTCAGTGGTGCCTCCCCATCGGCATCCGCTACAACCCCAACCATGCAAGACAAGGGCAGGTATATGAGACGCGCTAAAATCGTGGCCACTTTCGGACCGGCAATCGCAAGCTTCGAGAACACGCTTGCCGTGCTGGAAGCCGGCGTCGACGTGGCACGCATGAACATGAGCCACGGCGATTACTCCGTGCACGACAACACCTACGAGAACGTCCGCAAGGCTGCCGGGCAGCTCGGCAAGGCCGTGGCCATCATGGCCGACCTGCAGGGCCCGAAGATCCGCCTCGGACGTTTCGTCGATGGTCCCCACCTCCTGGAGGTCGGTGACACGTTCACGATCACCACCGAGGACGTTCCCGGCACTAAGGACATCTGCTCCACCACGCTCAAGAGCCTCACCGAGGACGTCCAGCCGGCGATGCCCTACTGATCGACGACGGCAAGGTCGCCCTCCGTGCCATCGAGGTCGACGCCGTCAAGGTMGTTGCCCAGGTGGTTGTCGGTGGCTGGGTTTCGAACAACAAGGGCATCAACCTGCCCGGCGTGGCCGTCAACGTGCCGGCGCTGAGCGAAAAGGACGAGGACGATCTGCGCTGGGCCATGCG
>NZ_JBFTHK010000103.1:0-14810 GCF_056394205.1 Arthrobacter sp. 10T413_2
GGCGTAATCGCGGCATTTGATGACCACGCTCGGTAAAACAGGGTTGCGTAACTGGGGATTGGCCAGGCCCGCGGTCAGGAACTTCACGAAGGTTGATTTGCCGGCGCCGGGAGAACCCATGATGAGCACTCGGAAAGGCGCCCCAGACGACACTAGGCCTCCTGAGTCCTCTGTGGATTCGGAGCTGACATCGATGAAGTCGCGACTGACGTAGAGATCGTCGAAGCTCACCTGGCTGTCTACTTCGGCATGGCCAATAATTTGCTCTTGGTCGCCAGCGAGGATTGAGTTGGCAAGCTCTCCGGAAAGCCTGGCAGTTCCTTTGACCGTGTCCAAATCGCCAGTAAGAGCCAGCAAACGGCCTACATAAGCCAGGTGAGCGCCCTCGTTTTCCTTACCCTTGAGTGGGCTCGCAAGAAATTCGGAGTACGCCTCAACCTCTTCGTGCAGTTCCTCCGAGTGTTTCGCGTTAGGCAGTACGCCCCGGAAAAGTTCAACAACAGAGTTGAAGATGGCGTCGCCCTTAGCCGCCCACTTCAAGTCTGATTGGACAGCCCACCGCCGGCATTCGTTGAGAAACGCGACGCGAGCACCTTCCACTACGTCCTCAGCGTCGGAAAGAACTGTCCCCACAGCGAGAAGCACCAGGATCGGCTTGACCGAATCGCTCTCCAGGAAAGCATGTATGTCAGCAAGTTCACCAGCAGAAAGCACCACATCTTTGCCGGAGAGGGCGCCCAACGTTAGCCAGTCCTGGTCGATTGTCCCGCTCAACCGGGCGCGGCGGTACGCCGACCTGACGCCCTTATTCGCGGCCTGCAAAAGAGTGGAGGTTCCGCTGACTATGCCGACGGATGCTGCAACGGTACTAATGGGTTCCATACCGGAACTTTATCGATCTCCGCCGCACAGTTGACGGTGCCGTGCTGACCACCTTCCGGTCGGCTGAATCGGGCGGTCGCTCGCGATAGTGGTTACAGAGCTGGCCGCAAAGCGTGTGCCTCAATAACGACCGTTTCTGACGCGCCCATGGCAAGCCTCCGAAAACGACTCGAATGCCCCAAAAGTGGTGGTCAGAACTGGTTTCCGAAAAGAAAGCCGGTCAAAACGTGAGCTGCGGGGTTTTTGACGGGTAGGCAATGTGTGCAGGCCACGGTTAGCCGCAGGTGCCTCGAGCACCCAGCGCGACAACCGCGTGGCGGCGGGACGGGGTCATTTACCGGCGGGTGTGCTGCGTTTGCGGAAGGTTCCGGCGATGGAGAGCTTGCCCGAGTACTGGATCGAGCCGTAGCGGAAGAGATGGACGGCGAGGCGGAGGATGAGGATTCCGATGATGAAGAGTTCGGCGATGACGATGGTTGCTTCTACGGGTGAGAGGGTGCCGAAGCCGTTGCGGAGCATGGCGGTTACGGGGGCTGAGAGCGGGAAGTAGGTGAAGATCTGCACGATGGGTGCTCGCGGGTCCGAGACGATGAGGGTCATGGCGTAGAAGGGGACGAAGATCAGCGCCATCAGGGGCCCGAAGACGGTGCCGGMGTCTTTGGCGGTGGGCATGACCGCGCCGATCGCGACCAGGACGCCGGTGAAGACGGTGAAACCACCKAGCAKCAGCAGCGCCCCGACGATCATGGTCCCGGGGTCGAAACTCAGGGTCGAGAGGTCCAGGTCGGGCATGGCGAGTTTGTCGCGGAAGAAGGCGTAGCCGACGGCGATGGGGGTGAGGAAGACCAGAATCTGGACCAGGCCGACCATGAACAGGGCGATGATTTTGCCGATGATCAGGGTGGTCGGGTTCAGGGTCGTGAGGATCATTTCGGTGACCCGGTTTTCTTTCTMTTCCAGGGTGCTGTTGAGCATCTGGTTGGAGAGCAGAATGATCGAGACGTAGAAGATCAGCAGGAACATCAGCGKCGGGACGGCGGATCCGATGCCACCGGCGAGCTGGCCGTCCTTGAAGGTCTGGGATTCGGTTTTCATGTCGCCGCTGGCCGCGGCGGTAAGTTGCGGGGAGCCGATCTTGGCCCGGGCTGAGGCGGTGAGGAGTTGTTTGGCGACGGCGTCGTATTTGCCGTTGTCGAAGATCCCCTGGTCTGTCCCGTAGACCTTCACGGGCTGGGTGGCCGGGGCGGCGGGGTAGGCGAAGTACGCCTCCGTCAGTCCCTTTTTCACGTMCAGGAGGGCCTGTTCGGGGTTGGTGGTTTTCTTCCCGCCCATGGCGGTGGCGATCGCGGGGGTGATGAGTCCGGAGTCGTCGGTGTAGGTGAAGGAGATGGCGGCGGTCTTCTGGGCATCGGCACTGGCKTGGGTGGAGGAGTTGCTGAGGTAGACGAGGCCGAAGACGATGGCCATCACGATCGGGATGGCCAGGGTTGCGATCCAGAAGCGGCGTTTTTTGACGGTGCGGGTGAATTCGAACCCGACGACGGTGCCGAGGTTGTGACCGGCGAAGGGGCGCCTCGCCGGGACCGGCGACGCGGGCTGTGCCGGGGCGGGGGAGGGGATTGGCGTGGAGGTTTTCTGGGTCATGGGGTTTATGCCTCCGCCATGTCGTGGGTGTCGCCGTAGACCTTGATGAAGACCTCGTCCAGGGACGTCCGGGCCGTGGTGAACGCCTTCACGGCGACGCCGTGGCCGATGAGCTCGCGCAGGACGGCGGCTTCGTCCGCGCTGGGGCGGGGGGAGAGCTCGGCCTGGCCGCCGGCCGCACTGACAATGTCATAGAGGGGAGAGGGCGGCAGGGCCCCGTCGTAGGTGAGCCGGTAGACGGTGCCGCCGAATTGTTCCTGGACTTCCGCGACGGTGCCGTAGGCGCGGGAGGTGCCGTCCTTGAGCAGGATCACCCGGTCGCAGAGGCGTTCGACTTCTTCCATCTGGTGGGTGACCATGATGACGGTCGCGCCGGCGAGTTTCTGATCTTCGATGATGTCCATGAGCAGGCGCCGGTTGACCGGGTCGAAGCCCTTGGTCGGTTCGTCMAGGATCAGCAGCTCGGGGTCGTTCATGATGGTCACGCCGAGCTGGATTTTCTGCTGCTGCCCGCCGGAGAGCTTGTCCAGCCGCATGGTGGCCTTGTCGGCCAGGTCGACCCGTTCCAGGTACTCGCGGGACCAGGCTTTCGCGCGGGCCTTGTCGAGGCCTTTGAGCCGGCCGAAGTAGACCATCACGTCCAGGACGGATTCTTTCTTGTAGAGGCCGCGCTCCTCGGGCAGGTACCCGAGGCGGGCCCCGTCCTGCGGGGTGAAGGGCMTGCCGCCGATGTGGAGGGTCCCGGCGGTCGGCTGGTAGATGCCCAGCAAGGCCCGGAGGGTCGTGGTTTTCCCCGAGCCGTTGCTGCCGAGGAACCCGAACGTTTCCCCGGCCCGGACATCGAAGGACAGGTCCTTGATGACCGTTGCGTCCCCGAAGTCCATCCTGAAGTCTTTGATGTGTACCAGCGGCTCGGCGGCCGCGTCCCCCCGCGTCATACCCACACTCTAACCGGATGATCCGTCGCCGGTGAGGTACGGCGCCGGACGCGGAACCCGTCCCGGATCACCGGTTGCCMCGGCGTTCCTGCGAAGGGCGGTGGCGGCCGGATAGACCCCGGGAGCTGACGGTCCCGGCACCGGGAATATGACCAAAGGCGCAGGTGAAAAACGCCAGTGAATCAAGGTAAGCCGCCTATTCATTCAGTTGAATGATTGGTAGAATTGGGGCGGCAGGTCGCCAGACGAACGCAACTTATCGAGATACGAAACCAGGTGCTGAAATGACCCTCACCATCTACACCAAGGCCGCCGGATGCTTCGGCTGCGCCAAGACCAGACAGAAGTTCACCGACGCCGGCCTCGCCTTCGTCGAGGTCGATGTGACCACTAACCCGGCCGCGTTCGAGTACATCACCGAAGAGCTCGGCTACTCCCAGGTCCCCGTGGTGGTCTACGGCAAGGAGAGCAGCGAAGACCACTGGTCCGGGCTGGACCCGGCCAGGATCGCCCGGRTCATCGGGATCGAAACCGCCGTGCGGCAAGGTGCCMTCACATGAGCGTCGGAACCAGCGTGACCGTCATCGGAAACCTGACCGMCGACMCTGAACTGCGGTTCACCGAGTCCGGGACTGCCGTCGCAAACTTCACTATCGCCTCCACTCCCAGGACCTTCGACTCCCGGACCGGCCGGTGGACCGACGGGGATACCCTGTTCCAGCCCGCCACGGCGTGGCGCGGCACCGCTGAACACGCGGCCGCATCTCTGGCCAAGGGCATGCGCGTGATCGCCACCGGCACCCTKAAACCCCGGTCCTATACGACGAAGACGGGGGAGGGGCGCACTGTCGTCGAGCTCGAGGTCGAGGATATCGGCCCGTCCCTGCGCCACACCAACGCGGAAGTCACGCGCACCGGCCCCGGCCCGGAGCAGGACGAGGAGCACCCGCCGGACAGGTTCAGCCTGTCCGCCCGGGAGTATGGGAACGATGATGATGCGTGGTTTGGGCTCGCGGCCAACCMGGACGGCCACATCAACGTCCCGTCCCCCGATCTCGAGCTGCCCCTCTGACATTGCACAAGGCCCAAACATCGACGGAGCGAATGCAGGGGCACTGATGGTCACGACATGGCAGGTACGCTCCGGAACCGGGCCGGATGGGCAACGTTACTGCGATGACAATCACCCTTCGGGCTGCGTCCMGGCTCTGGGAGGAAGGGGTCAGCTGGCCCCGATGTCCTGCTGACCGCGGTACGTGCGGTCCTGCTGGTCTTCTGGACCGTCCGTCCKGTCCCGCTGGAACGGACCCTCAGGAGCCACGCCGGGAGCGGTAAGGACCCATGAGCCGGGCAGTGAGTGAGGGAAGATCAACGGGATGAAGAAGATCGCGGCGTTCACGCCGTATTTCACTGAAGAGGAAGCCGGTCAGGTCCGTGCGGCGTTCCTCGCCGCAGGTCATCTGGAGGGGGACGCGTCCGTGTCGGACTTCATCGTGCGGGCCACKATGCGGGAGGTGAAGCGGCTGCAGCGCCGCCACAACCAGGGCCGGGCATGGGATCCGGTTCCGGCCGGTGCGCTGCGCCGCGGGCAACGCACCCGGGACGAACTGCAGCACCGGAACGAGGGGACCTGATGATGGCGAAACGGACCGAAGGCACCGACGCGCCGGCRACACCTGCGGCCGGTGGAGGACTGCCCAGGATGCTGACGCTGGATCAGGTGAAGGAAGTCCTGAACGTGAACACTCCTTTGGTGTATGCGCTGGTRCGCAGCGGGGAACTGCGTGCCGCGCAGTTCGGCGGCCGCGGTGTCTGGCGCGTCCGGGAGGATGACCTGCTGGCCTACATCGATGGTGCCTACGACAGGACGGCCCAGCGGATCGCCGCCGGGCAGATCCCCGAGGAAACAACCACCGAAGACTAGTCCGCGGGACCCTCCGCCGCCGTCCGTACCGGGGGCACAATTAAGGCATGTGCGGCAGGTACGTGATGTCCAGGGCGACGGGGGATCTCCTGCGTCATTTCGAGGCGACGGACGTCGAGGGCAGCCCGCCTGCGCCGAGCTGGAATGTGGCGCCCACTCAGGATGTCCCGATCATCGCCGAGAGGCTGGATGAGGACGCCGTGGAGCGCCGGCTGTTGATCGCCCGCTGGGGCCTCGTCCCGTCCTGGGCCAAGGATGTGAAGATCGGTTCGAAGCTGATCAACGCCCGCAGCGAATCCATCCTGGAGAAGCCGGCTTTCCGCAAGGCKGCGATCAAGCGGCGGGCCCTGATCCCGGCCGAGGGATATTACGAATGGGAGAAAACCCCGGACKGGAAAAAGATCCCGCATTACCTCCACTCCGGGAAGAACGAACTGCTGGCCTTCGCCGGGCTCTATGAGTTTTGGCCGGACCCGTCCCTGCCGGTGGATGACCCGCACCGGTGGCTGCTCAGCTGTACCGTGCTGACCACCACGGCCCACGATTCGATGGGCCACGTCCACKACCGGGCACCGGTCATTGTCCCGCCGGAGATGTTCCATGACTGGCTCAACCCCGGCACCACCGACAAGACGGAAGTGCAGAAGATCCTGGACGGCATTCCCGAACCGGTCCTGACCCCGACGGTGGTCACGGACAGGGTGAACAGCGTGCGCAACAACGGCCCCGAACTCATCGAACCGGCCCCCTGACCCGCGCCTCCGGAGCCGCCGCCGGCCGCCCCTGCCGGAGCGGCAGCGGAACCAGGCAAACATCGGCACGGGAATGGCCGCCCCGGTACGGTGACGGCCATTCAGGTGGTGCGATGCACTCGCTTGCGGGTGTTTCTTTGTGGTCTTTGGCTGAAGAAAGCCGGCCCTCACGTCTGGTGTGCCGGGTGCCCCAGGGCGTGGACCATGGGGAAGGACCCGGCAGCCCGTTAGGGCTGTGTGGTCGCGGTGGTCAGGACGTCACTGTGCGGGGGAGTGGACGCCTGTCCGKCGGTCTCCACCGGCGATGCTTTCCGCCGCCGGGAGACGGCTCCGGGTTCGAGTCCGAGCTTCTTCAGCTCCTCCGCGCTCCACCCGTCCTTGGTGGCCCGGACGCAGGCGCGTTTGTCGTCGCGTTCGGCTTCGGCGAGTTGTTCCTTGAGGTCAGCGACCCGCTGCCGGGCCTTGACCAACGCGGTGACGGATTCAATGCGCGAGTCCAGCAGCGCGCGGGCCTGGTTACGTGTGGTTTCAATGTCGAGGTTCGCCATGCCAACCACCTTAACCCGCCACCCATCGGCGTCTGCCGTGACACGCGGTGACCCGCCGGCATTCCGGAATCGCCGCGGAGCAAGCTATACGTTTACACGGGTGTAAATGGCGTGTCGCTCACRGCCCGGTGGTTGTTTACTTGGCACACTCGTTGGTGTAGTCCCCGGTTTCGGGGTCGCTGCGCTGGGCTTTCAAGGGACGGGGGAGTGCGTGACTGAGCAGAATGAGTCCCGTCCGCGCCTGTCCAAGCGCCGCCGTGAGAATTCGCCGGCAGGGACGAAGAAGCGCCGCGAGGTGTGGGTCACCGCTGAGGAGGAAGCCGCGTTGGTGGCGCGCGCCGCCCGGGAGAAAGTTACTGTCCCGAACCTGCTGATCACCGCGGCATTGTCTGAGTCGTCGGAGACGCCGACGGAGCGCAGGGCGGCGATGGCGGAACTGATGGCCCTGCACACGCTCCTGGCGCGGGTTTCGAACAACGTGAACCAGATCGCCCGCCACGCGAACGCCGGGGATGAGTTCCCGCAGGACGCAAAGGCGGCACTGGCCTATGTGCGCGAGATCGCGATGCGGATTGACCGGACCATTGAAGGGCTGACGTAGCCGATGATTCCCAACATCACGCGCGGCTCCAGGGTGTCCGGACTGCTGCTGTATCTGGCATCGACCGATGCGGACAAGACGAAGAACTCCCACACTGATCCGCACCTGGTGGCCGGGGATGCGGCGATCATGGCCTGGTATGACGACGGCGTCCTGGACCGCGATGACGCTGTGGCGATCGCGAAGCACCTGGACCAGCCCCGGAAGTCTTTTGGCGTMGAGATCCTGCAGAAGGATTTCCGCTGGGACGCGGCCTCGAAACAGCGCGTGGAGAACGGCCACAAGCCCGCTGATGTGTGGCATTGCTCGCTGAGCCTCCGCGCCGAAGAAGGTGCACTGACGGATCAGCAGTGGGGAGATATCGCCAACGACTTTGTCGACGCCATGGGCTTCACCGAAGCCAGCGGCAAAGCCCAGTGCCGCTGGGCAGCGATCAACCACGGAACGTCCGAGAACGGCAACCACCACATCCACATCGCGGTGTCCCTCGTCCGTGAAGACGGCACCAAAGCCTCCACCCATGGCGACTATAGACGCGCACAGCAAACCTGCCGCGCGCTGGAGGTCAAGTACGGGCTGGAACAGCTCTCGACGGTGCACGCCACCCGTGGGTACGACCGGGCCGAGAAGGCCACCGCGATCAGGGACGACCGGGAAATGCACCGGTCATCCCTGGCCCGGAAAGTGCGGGCCAGCGCCAGTGCCTCCGGGACCGAAGCGGAGTTCGTCCGGCGCGCCCGGGACACCGGCCTGCTCGTCCGGCCGCGCTACGCGAAGAACACCACCGACGTCATTGTCGGCTACTCCGTGGCCGAACGCCCCGCCCGAGGCGAACGTCCTATCTGGTTCGGCGGCGGGACCCTCGCCTCTGACCTGAAACTCGGTGCACTTCGTGAGGAATGGCCCGACACCCCGCAGCTGGCCACGGAAGCCGCGGCGGAATGGAACGCTGCTGCCCGCAACCGGCGCACCGTGTCCAGGACGGGCCCCGAGCATGCGACACCGCCGGCGGAGGCGTGGGTGGAGTACACCCGCAACGCGGCCGCCCTGGCGGATCAGCTTCGCAGCATTCCGCTGGATGATCACGCGACCTGGGCGAAGGCTGCGAGGGACGTCTCCGGGGCGTTCGCGGCCTGGTCCTACCGGCTGGAACCGACCCCGGGTCCGCTGGCGGCCACCGCTGCTGAACTGTCCCGCACCGCCCAGCTGCGCGCACCACGCCGGCACAGCAAACCTGTGCCGTTGCCGTCCATTGCCGGGACGGCCATGTTGTTCATGGCGGCAGCCAGCAAGAACAAGACCGCGGCGCAGACAGCCCTGATGGTGCAGCTGATCAACACCGCCTTCGCCGTCTATGAAATGCATGCCCAGTCCGGACGGACCCGTGAGGCTCAGCGCATCCGGTCCGTGGTCGAGGAGCGGCTGGCCCCGTTCACCGGGACGATGCCCAAGGCTGTTTTGGTGGGTGCCGGGCAGCAGCCGGCACCTGATGCTGCTGTGGCGCCGCGGGCGATCGATATCGCCAGGCGCGGCATGGTCCCCATCCGTCCCGGATCAGCGGTGCCCACGACCCCAACGCCGGCGACGCCGGCGAAAACCTCCCAGCCCGGCCGGCGCGACGCCGGGCCGGGCCTGGACCGATAGACCACCAACTGCAAGGAACAGCATGAGTGAATCAGATGGCATGGATGACGTTCTGGACGGCGGCCTGCGGCAGTCGCTGATGATCGCCTCACGCATTGCCGAGACACTGGCACGCCGGCGGCAGGAGAGCCAGCGGCAGCAGGAACACCAGGACGCCCAGACAGCGCACGAAGCGCGTGCACGCCTCGCCGGTGAACGCAGCGTCGCGCACGCAGCGCTGGCACCCGTGGCGAAAGACCAATGGTGGGACAAGGCACAGCCTCGAGACATCGCCACGGCACACGCCCTGGCCGAAGGGTGGAAGGACAATGATCCGGCCGCCCTCGCCGCATCCGAACGGATCCGGACCGAAGTCCAGCGCCGCTACGGCATCGACACCCTCGACGTCGGCACGGACGCCGCGTACCTGGAATCGGGCATCGAAACCATCAGCGCCGAACAGGCCCKCCGCGCCGCTGTGGCGGAGCACAGGAAGGGCATGGCACTCATCGCCGCCGCCCAGGCCGAAGAACTCCGCGCCAAAGCCAAGACGCTTGCCCCGGAAATGGAGCGGCACCAGGTGCCTCTCGAATACCTGAACAACCACGCCCTGGCCGAGGCGCTGCAGAGCGCACACGACGCCACGACGCCGGAAGCCATCGAGGCCGCCGACACTACGGTGAAGGAACGCCTGTACCTGATCGGCAAAGACGGCATCAACGGTCCCACCATCGAGAAGCTTCGCGAAGAAACCACGGCGAACTTCACCGGGGCCGGCGAGGACCACTTCAGCGATGCCAGGTTCGTGGACGCCGCCAAGGAATGGCACGACGCGAAACTCCTCGCCGAGGGAGGATTCAACGGCACCCAAGGGCAGCCGCTGGAACAACGCTACGAACGCACCGAAGCGGACCTCTTCGCGCGCATCGCCGAGCTCGGCCGCGAGCTGGAGGGCAGGGTCACCGCCGAMGACAGCGAACGGCTGAAGGACCAGGGCGGGAA
The DNA here is from genome assembly GCF_056394205.1 of Arthrobacter sp. 10T413_2. NCBI lineage: Bacteria > Bacillati > Actinomycetota > Actinomycetes > Micrococcales > Micrococcaceae > Arthrobacter > Arthrobacter sp. 10T413_2. The sequence continues at coordinate 9,915 of NZ_JBFTHK010000103.1, forward strand.
GGCCGAAACCAGCCCGGCCGCAGAATACGGTTCCGCCGACCATCACCAGGCATTCGCCGTCACCCTCTCCGGCACCGCCAGCGAGGAACGCGTCAAGGGACGCCTTGCCGCTGCCCGCAGCGAGGGCACGCACCCCAGCGCCGCACTCGTCAGCGGCAAAGATCCGGCGAAGGCGCGGAAAACAATCAGGGGCGCAACAATGGGGGCCCAGAAAACCCGGAACGGCCCCAGCCGCTAGTGGCGCCCTGCTGCCGCGCCAGCAGCCGTGCCAGCCCGGTACCGGCCAAGAGGATCGAACCCGACTCGTGCCGGGGGCGGGCGGCAAAACCTKTGGCCATACACGACGGAAGGAGTCGCCCGCATGGAACACCCGGAGGAACCGGAACGCCGGCCTGATCCTGAGCTGGCGTCAGATGAGGCCGTTATCCGCGAGGCCCTGCAGCTGCTCCACGAACTCGATGACACCCCTCCACAGCAGATGACGGCCTTGTTCTACCAGCACTGGTTCGAACAGCTGAGCATGACAACCCGTGACCTGCTCCGCGTCCTTGGCCACGACCCCGACGCCTGAGGTCAGACACGGTCACTCGGGCGGCCCGCCGATCAGCTGCGGCCGCCCGGCGAGCCCGCAACGTTCCTAATAGTCCAGAGTTCTCTGGACTATTAGGAACAKACACGGGTCGAAACCGCCCCAGCGTCAATTGTCCAGAGAACTCTKGACAATTAGCTACAGCCTCGATCCGGCTCCCGTCGGGGGGAACAGTTAGGGTGGGGGCGTGCCCACAATTGAGCCTGACCTGCCCAGCAGCTACGCCGGAACCCTCGCATCCCTGAAGACACTGGTTGCTTCCGCCCAACTACGTGCACAGCAAGCGGCGAACAGCGCGATGGTCGAAATGTATTGGGCCATTGGAGCAACGATCCTGCAGCAACAGGCCCAGGAACCGTKGGGGACCAAAGTGCTGCAGCGCCTCGCGGCAGATCTAAAGACGTCCTTCCCGACCATGCGCGGTTTTTCCCGATCAAACCTCTTCTACATGCGCTCGTTCGCCGCCGCCTGGGACTTGTCACAGGCAGAAGTCCGCAGCAGAGTCGGTGTGCTCCCATGGAGACACATTGTCGAGCTGCTCAAGCTCAAGGACCCCGAGCTCCGCGACTGGTACGCCGAAACAGCTGTAGAACACAATTGGAAGCTTGAAGTCCTTGAGCATCAAATCGCCACAGGACTCCACCGACGCCTCGGGGCCGCTCCAAACAACCTCGAGGAACGTCTGCCMGGCGACGGGGCTGATCTGGCCAGGCATGTCGCCAAAGACCCCTTGGTACTCGATTTTCTCGGTCTGACGGCAGAGGCTCAGGAACTGGCCATCGAACAGGCCATGACACAGCGCATGTCCCAAACGCTGGCAGAGTTCGGCCGGGGGTTTGCTTTCTATGGCCGCCAGTATCACCTCGATGTAGAAGGCGAGAACTTCTACATCGACCTCCTCCTGGTACACGTACCCACCAACAGATTTGTGGTCGTGGAGATTAAGGCAGGAAAATTCAGGCCGGAACACCTGGGACAGCTCAACTTTTATGTCGCGGCCGTGAACAACCTAGTCAGGTTCCCGGGCATKGCCCCAACGGTKGGAATCCTTGTTTGCAGTTCAAAACACGAACCCACGGTCAGGTACGCACTGGACGGCTCATCCCAGCCTGTCGCCGTCAGCTCGTACACCTATGACTCCCTTCCGCCGGAGGAGCGAGCGGCGCTGCCATCCCCGGAGGCGATCACTGCGGCGCTCGAGCAAGGAACAGTGGCCGATTCCGGCGGGATGTGACCGCCCGGGTGGCTGACCGGGCGCTTCCGGGCAGTGACTAACTGTGAGTGGCTGCATCTTGCTGAAATATTCGCCATCGATCATGTCCTCGGGGACCTATKCCTGGCCTGCCCCTACTATCCAGCGCGCTTTGGACAGTTGTATCGGCGAAGACGCCCACGGCTAAGGTTCCGCTGCGGCGCTGTGGCCGCGTCCCGGCGGGGACCAGCGGCCTATGGGCGGCATTCCGKGGTGTCCTGCCGTTCCGGCAGGACACCCTACTCGTGAAGAGGGTGTCCGAGGCTTGTGATGAAGCGTCCGATGGCGTCTTCGGCTGTGGGAATGCCGAAGACTTCACCCTGACGGGCCGTGTTTGCCACGTAGCGGCCGGTCTCGAACCACTCGAGCATGGCGGCGATGTCCTCGGGTACGGAGACGCCGTCGCCAGGGGCCCCTGCCGCAGCGGTCGGGCCCGGCCTTACTGTGATCGGCCGGCCGAGCAGGCTGCCGGAGATGTCCGCGACGTCCTGGATGCTCACGGGGCGGTCCCATCCAATATCGATCCGTTCCCCTGCGGCAATGTCGGCGTCGACAGCCGCGGCGAGGTACGCGGCGAGGTCGGAGCTGAGGATGAACGTCAGCGGGACACGGGGGGAGCCCAACCATGAGAGGCTGCCCCGGGAGAAGGGATCTCCACCGAATCTGGTGAGCTGGTCCAGGAAGGCGCCGGGGCGCAGAGCGACAAAGGCGACGTGCTTGTCCTCCAGCCGGTCTTCGGCCAGTTTCTTATGCCAGAAGTGCGGGACTTGCGGCGTCTGGTCGCAGGTAAGGATGCTGGTGAGGACAAACCTGCGAACACCGGCCCGGGCCGCCGAGTCGATGAGGTTGCGGTTTCCGACTACGTCGATCTCGGAAGTGTCGCCCCTGCTGTGGCCGGTGTAGCCGGCGGCCGTCGTAACCACAGCGTCGACGTCGCCCATAGCGCGCTCCAGCGATCCGGGATCCATCATGTCTCCGCGCGCGATCTCAACCCCAGCCGCCTCGAGCCGTGCTGCATCGGATCCAGGCCGCACCAGGGCCCGCACCTGCTTGCCGCGGTCCAGCAATGCCGCTATGACTTGGCTTCCGAGATACCCGGTGCCGCCGACAACCAGAACTGGTGAACTGTCCACAATTCAACTCCTTGTCTTTTGGTCCGTGTGGAATGTTTCTCCAAAGCCTGTCAATGCTCCCTGTTTCCTCCGAAGCGTGGCAGGCGCCGCGCTGGGGCATTGAAACGGTTGCGCAGCCGATTCTCTGAGGAGGATCTGGCTCGGGTCGGGTCGGTGGGCCGGACCGTCACAGCGMAGGGGCCCGGCCCGGTGACAACGTCGGGAAGAGAGGCCTGTCGGGGGTTTATGTTGGTCCCGGAGAGCCGCGCCGTCAATCCCGGTGCGGGTTTGGCCCGGCCAGGCGCCGGGCGGCGTCGGCGATATGGTCGGCGTMGATGCCTGCCCAGGCGAGGAGTTCCTGCCCGGTTCCGGACCCGGGCATGTCGTGCACGGCCAGGTGCGTGATGGACAGGTCACTCGGCGGTGCCGTGAGYARGGCGTCTTTGACCGCTGATCCCAGGCCTCCCTCGGGGYGGTGGTCTTCGGCGATGATGACGCGGCCCTGTGTCTCGCCGGCGGCGGTGAGCAGTGTTTCTGCGTCTATGGGCTTGATGGAGTAGCAGTCGATGACGCGGGCCYGGATTCCGTCGGCGTCGAGGATGTCKGCTGCCTTGAGCGCTTCGTGCAGGGTGAYCCCTGCCCCGACGAGGGTGACGTCGTCGTTGCCGGAGGACCGCAGGAGTTTGGAACCGCCGAYCGGGAACTGCTCTGCGGCSCTGTACAGGACTGGGTAGGCGCCGCGKGTGGTYCGGAGATAGCTGATGCCGGAGGTTTCSGCCATGGTCTGCACCAGGGCGGCTGTGCTGGTGGCGTCGGCRGGGTAGAGGACGGTCGAGGCGTGCACGGCCCGGATCATCGCGAGGTCTTCCAGCGCCATCTGKGAGGGGCCGTCGGCGCCGATCTCGACGCCGGAGTGTGAGCCGCACAGGCGAAGATCGGCGCCCGTGATGGACCCCATGCGGATGAAGTCGTAGGCGCGGGTGAGGAAGGCCGCGAAGGTCGAGGCGAAGGCTTTATATCCCCGGATGCTCAGYCCCGTGGCGGCGGCGATGAGCTGCTGCTCGGCGATGTACATCTCGAAGAACCGGCCGGGAAATGCCTTGGCGAATTGGTCCGCATGGGTGGAATTGCTGACCTCACCGTCCAGGGCAACCACGGCGGGATCGATGCCGCCGAGTGCTGCCAGGGCGTCGCCGTAGGCCTTTCGCGTGGCGACCTTCTCGCCCAGTGTGTAGCTGGGGAAGGTTGCGCCGGGAGCGTAGATGCCTGCCTTTGTCCCTTCTTCCGGAAGGGGACCGCGCAAGGTCAGTGTCCTTGGACCGCCGAGTTCGGCAATCGCCTTCGCCGCCATATCGGGCGGGAAGGGTTTTCCGTGCCAATCGGGGCTGTCTTCGATCGGGGCGAAGCCTTTGGCCTTGATGGTCTTGGCGAGGATGACAACGGGCCTGCCTTCAGGTGCTTTTGCGGCAGTGGAAAAGGCCGTGTCAATCATGTCGAGATCGTGGCCGTCAATGATGATGGCCTGGGCGCCGAAAGCCTGGACCCGACGGCCATAGGACTCCATGTCCCAGTCGAGTTCGGTCTCGCCCCGCTGTCCCAGCCGGTTTACGTCAACGACGGTGACCAGGTTGGTCAGGCCATAGTGGGAGGCCTTGTCCAGGGCTTCCCAGATGGAGCCTTCCGCCATTTCGCTGTCGCCACACAACACCCACACCCGGTAGGGGAGCCGGTCCAGGTATTTCCCTGCGAGGGCGACCCCTACGCCGTCCGGAAGCCCCTGCCCCAGCGATCCCGTCGCGAAATCCACCCACGGCAGGGCCGGCGTCGGGTGCCCCTGCAGGCGCTGGCCGATGYGGCGGTAGCCGGTCATGAGCTCATCATCGGAAACGACGCCGACGGCCTTGAAGACCGAATACAACAGGGGAGAGGCATGGCCTTTGGAG
>NZ_JBFTHK010000104.1:0-14616 GCF_056394205.1 Arthrobacter sp. 10T413_2
AACCCCGCTGCCGACAATCACCAGCCGCCTGGTCACGGCCGCGCCGCCAGCATGCGTTCCAGCGCCACCTTTGCCGGGGCCGCGACACCGTCCTCCACCGTGATGCGGTTGACCACTTCGCCCCGGACGAGCGCCTCCAGGACCCAGGCAAGGTAGCCGGGGTGGATGCGGTACATCGTGKAGCAGGGGCAGATCACCGGGTCCAGGCAGAAGATGGTGTGCTGCGGGTACTCCGCGGCCAGCCGGTTGACGAGGTTGATCTCCGTGCCGACGGCGAAGGTGGTGGGCTCCGTGGCGGCGGCGATGGCCTTGCGGATGAAGTCGGTGGAGCCGGCGGCGTCGGCGGCGTCGACCACCTCCATGGGGCATTCCGGGTGCACGATGACCTGCACGCMGGGGAACTCGGCCCGGGCCTTGTCGATCTGGCSGACGTTGAAGCGCTTGTGGACGGAGCAGAAACCGTGCCAGAGGATCACGCGGGAGTCCTGCAGCGTCTGTTCATCGTTGCCGCCGAGGTCCTTGCGCGGGTTCCACATCGGCATCCGGTCCAGCGGGACGCCCATGGCCTTGGCGGTGTTGCGGCCCAGATGCTGGTCCGGGAAGAAGAGCACGCGCTGKCCGCGCTCGAACGCCCATTCGAGCACGGTKGCGGCGTTCGAGGAGGTGCAGACGATGCCGCCATGCTCGCCGCAGAAGCCCTTGAGGGCGGCCGAGGAGTTCATGTAGGTGACCGGAATGACCGGAACCCGGCCGTCGGCGTCGGGTTCCGTTCCGAAAAGCTCCTCGAGCTGTTCCCAGCACTCGGTGACCGAGTCGATGTCCGCCATGTCCGCCATGGAGCAGCCCGCGGCAAGGTTGGGCAGGATGACGGCCTGCTCGGGCCGGGACAGGATGTCCGCGGTTTCGGCCATGAAGTGGACGCCGCAGAAGATGATAGCTTCGGCTTCCGGGCGGGTCAGTGCCGCGTTGGCGAGCTGGAAGGAATCGCCCACGAAGTCGGCGTATTCGACCACTTCGTCGCGCTGGTAGAAGTGCCCCAGCACGACGGCGCGCTCCCCCAGTGCCGCTTTCGCGGCGCGGATGCKGGCGTCGAGTTCGGCGTCGCTGGCGAGCTTGTACTCCTCCGGCAACTGCCCCTGCCGCGGGGTCGACGCCGGGGCGGCGTCGGCGGACGAGGCGCCGGGACCGTACGCGGGCACCCCGGCGAGGGCCTCGGCGAGGTCGAAATCCCACGGCCCGCGCGCCAGGGCGGGGCTGCAGGTGTTGGCCGCCGCGCCGCCTGCCATGGTGGTGGCCTGCTCGCGCGTGATCAGCTGGATTGCCGTGTTGACGCTGCTCATGGTGTGCTCCTGTTGTCTGGGTCAAGGCCGGGGCGGCCGGTAAAGCGGTAGAGGCGGGGCGGGCGGTGCTTGCCGCCCTGCAGGTATTKATCGGTTTCTTCGATTTCCGGCGTGGCCTTGACCTGCCGGCGGAAGTTGGCCGGATCGAGTTCGCGGTCCAGGACGGCCTCGTAGACTTCCCGGACCTGGGCGAGGGTGAAGTACTCGCCCAGCAGGTGGTACGCGATGGATCCGTAGGCCATCTTGTTGCGCAGCCGCCACAGGGCATAGTCGATGATCGCGTTGTGGTCGAAGGCGAGCTCGCCGAGCCGGTCGGCGCGGAACCAGCGAACGTTCTCCGACTCGTCCGCGAGMGCRGCCTCCGTGGGCTGGACCAGCGCCCAGTACACGATCGAGACGACGCGCTGGGTGGGTGAGCGGTGCAGGCCGCCGAAGGCGTAGAGCTGCTCGAGGAAGTTCGGGGCCAGTCCGGTGGTCTCGCGCAGGTTCCGGGACGCGGCATCCTGGAGGGACTCGGAGTGCGTGAGCGGGCCGCCGGGCAGTGCCCAGAGGCCCTTGAACGGTTCCCGGATACGGCGCACCAGCGGGATCCAGAGGGTGGGCCGTCCGGACCGCTCGCTGGGACGCAGCGCAAAGATCACAGTGGAGATGGCCAGCRACGGCKGGGCGAGTTGGYGCTCCGAGACGTTGGCAGCTGTCGTGTAGACGGCGATTCACCCCGCATTCCAGACTCCTGGGCGGTCCCCGTGGGGACCCCCGGAAGGTGCCGGCCCGACCGCCGGACTAGTTATAGTCAATGTGACTAGAACTAATTCTACGACCACTGGCTCCTGAAGCGAAATGTTGCGGGCCTGCCGTCACTGCGGCCTTGGTTGGAAGCTCACGCCGGCGGGACAATAATCGGCCGTATGGATGCTGTGGAGATTAGATACTGCTACCTCGGAGCGGCGCGTGCGTTCCTGGAACTGGCGGAACACGTGCCAGAAGCCGCCTGGACCAGGCCCGCGCTGGGCGAGTGGGACGTCCGCGCACTGACGGGCCACACGAGCCGGGCGCTGAGCACCGTCGAGACGTACCTCTCCACCCCCGCCAGCGGAGACAGGCTCGACGGCCCGGTAGCCTATTTCCTGGCGATCCGCGGCGGCGTGCCGCCCGAGGCCATCGCCGCGCGCGGCCGGGAGGCCGGCGAAGCCCTCGGCCGCGACCCGGCCGCCGCCGTCAGGAACCTCGTGGATCGGGTCACGGAACTCGTCGCGAAGACCCCGGACGACGCACCCGTCGCCACCGCCGCCGGGGCAATGACCCTCATCGACTACCTGCCGAMCCGCAGCTTCGAACTCGCCGTGCACGGCCTGGACCTGGCCCGCGCCATCGGCCTCCCGCCGCCCGATACGCTCTCCCCCGCTATCGCCGCGTCCCTGGAACTCGCCGGGGCCATCGGCGCGCGGCTGCCCTCGGCCCCGGACCTGCTGCTCCTGCTCGCGGGGCGCTCCGGACTGCCCGGGAACCTCAGCGTCGTGTAGGGCCGCCGTCGATTCACCGGCGTCCGGCCGCGGCCTCCAGCAGCGGCAGGGTGCGCCCCTGGAAGTGGGTGTTCAGGACGATCACGGAGGAGGAACGCAGCACGGTCCGGGTGCCGATCATGGCATCGAGGACGCGCTGGAGGTCCGAATTGGAGCGTGCGGCTATGCGGGCCATGAGGTCCGAACTCCCGGAGACCGTGTGGATTTCGATCAGCTCGGGGATCTGCGCCAGGGCCTCCACGACGGCGTCGTGCCCGAGGTCCTGGTTGATGGTGAGGGAACAGAACGCCACCACGGGGAAGCCGAAGTGCGCCGGGTCGGGCTGCGGCACCCAGGAGCCGATCACGCCGCCGTCCTGCATCCGGTCCAGCCGCGACTGCACGGTGGCGCGGGCCACCTTCAGGACCCGCGAGGCTTCCAGAACAGAGGCCCTCGGTGAATCCGTGAAAAATCGGAMAATCTTTGCATCCAGCGGATCGACATCCATGGATTCTTCCCTCCCAAGCGGCMCGGGCCGGACAAACCGTTGCCGGATTCCCGATTCAGTGAGCAAACTGCCACCATGCTCTCACGGCCTTGGCACTGCGGCGGCCGGAAAGGCCGGCCCAAAGACGGTAAATTCAATAGGTCCCATAAGGACACCCAGATCAAAAAAACCACACGAAGGTTCGMCACATGACAACGAAGTCCACCGCGAAGTTACCCACCGCCCGTCAGGCCCCGACCCTKGKGCACAGCATGAAGCCGCGGCAGCTGACCATGATGGGACTGGGCAGCGCGATCGGCGCCGGCCTGTTCCTCGGCTCAGGTGCCGGAATCCAGGCGGCGGGGCCGGCCGTACTGATCTCCTACCTCGTCGCAGGAACCCTGATCATTTTGGTCATGTGGGCGCTCGGCGAGATGGCCGCCGCCAACCCCAACAGCGGCGCGTTCTCCGTCTACGCGCAAAAGGCCATGGGCAAGACCGCCGGCGCGACCGTCGGCTGGCTCTGGTGGCTGCAGCTCGTGGTGGTCATCGCGGCTGAGGCGCTGGGTGCGGCCGCCCTCCTGTTCACCGTATGGCCGGTAATCCCAGTCTGGGCGCTGTCCCTGATCTTCATGGCCCTGTTCACGGCGGTCAACCTCGCCGGCGTGAAGAACTTCGGCGAGTTCGAGTTCTGGTTCGCCATCCTCAAGGTGGCTGCCATCCTGCTGTTCCTCGGCATCGGMGCGGCCCTGCTGCTGGGCTGGCTGCCGGACGTCCCGTCCCCGGGCCTAAGCAACTTCACCTCCAATTTCGCCCCGGCGGGCCTGGGCGGCATCGCCACCGCGCTCTTCGTGGTGATCTTCGCCTTCGGCGGCACGGAGATCGTCAGCGTCGCCGCGGCCGAGACGGAGAACCCGCAGCACAGCGTGGCACAGGCGATCCGCACCGTGGTCTGGCGGATCCTCGTGTTTTACATCGGCTCGGTATTCGTCATCGCCGCCGTCCTGCCCTCAACCTCGGCGGCCTTGAAATCCCCCTTCGCCGGCGTGCTCGACACCGCCCGGATCCCCGGCGCCGGCGCCGCGATCACGCTGGTCGCCGTCGTCGCACTGCTGTCCGCCCTGAACGCCAACCTCTACGGCGCATCGCGCATGGTGTACTCGCTCGCCGAGCGCGGCGAGGCCCCGCGGTTCCTCTCGAGGCTCAACACGGCCCGGGTCCCCGTGCTGGCCGTCAGCGTCTCTGTCGCCTTCGGCTTCCTGGCCGCCCTCCTGGAGCTGCTCTTCCCGGACCAGATCCTGCCGGCCCTGTTCCAGCTTGTCGGGTCCACGTGCCTCGTGGTGTGGGGCTCAGCCCTCGTGTCGCAGCTGATCCTGCGCCRCCGCGCCGACCGGGACGGCACCCCGCTGCCGCTGCGGATGAAGGGCTTCCCCGGGCTGACGATCTTCGGCCTGGCGCTCCTGGCGCTGATCTTCGCAGTCGGCTTCAGCAACCCCGAGAGCAGCAAGCAGCTCTTCAGCACCCTGGCCCTCGTCGCCGGCATCGCCGCGGCATGCTGGATCGGCGCCCGCGTCACCGGCAACCGGGCCGCCGCCCGGCAGTCCKAATAGCCCGGAGGGAGTGCCGCTTCGCGTCCGCGCAGCGGCACTCCCCCGGCACGACCGTTACGCCGCGGCACCCCCGGAGGCGGGCGCGGCCATGGCAGGCCGGATTCGCGGGACGCTAGACAAATTGCCACATGCTTAGGCCCAAGGTGACGCAGAATTATGCAGTCTGGCCAGTAATACCTAGGCTGATTGCCCACTCTGCCGCCGGTGACTAGGGTCACAGGCATGGACACACTTCTCCCCGTGGCTTCCGGCGCCGATGCCGGGGCCCTTACTGCCGATGAGCTCCGCGAGCTCTATTCGCTGATGGTGGCCGTCCGGCACCTCGACACCTMGGCCATCGCCTGGCAGCGGCAGGGCATCATCCCCGGCTACGCGCCCGAACTCGGCCAGGAAGCGGCCCAGGTGGGCAGCGGCTACGCCGTGGACACCACCCGCGACTTCGTCTTCCCCACCTACCGTGAGATGGGCGTCGCCCGCACCATGGGCGTGGAMATGGTGGCCTACATGTCCACCCACAAAGCCACGTGGCATGGCGGGCTGTACAACCCGGTGGAATCCCGGCTGGCCCCGATCCAGGCGGTCGTCGCCGGTTCCGTGCTGCACGCCGTCGGCTGGGCCCACGGCCAGACGCTGTCCGGCAGCGCCGACGGAAAGCTCGGCGTCGCCCTGACGTATTTCGGCGACGGCGCATCGTCCCAGGGCGATGTCCATGAGGCCATKAACTTCGCCGGCGTGATGAAGGCGCCCGTGGTGTTCTTCATCCAGAACAACGGGTGGGCCATCTCCGTGCCCACCGAACGTCAGGTAGCCGGCGGTTCCGTCGCCKCCCGCGCCGCCGGGTACGGCATCCCCGCACTGCACATCGACGGCGACGACGTCGCCGCCGTCGTCGAGGCCACCCGCCGCGCCTTCGCGCACGCCCGGGCCGGCAACGGACCCGTCGTGATCGAGGCGATGACCTACCGCCGCGGCCCGCACTCCACCTCCGATGATCCGGGCCGCTACCGCTCCCTCGATGAGGAGCGCGACKGCGCCGGCATCGATCCKCTCGAACGGCTCCGCCAGCGGCTGCTCGCCGACGGCATCGCCGGCGAGGCCTTCTTTGCGGAGGCCCTCGCAGCGGCCAAGGCCGAAGAGGAACAGATCCGTACCGGCATCCAAGCGCTCGGATCCCGGCCCGGCACTGAAATGTTTGACCTGGTCTTCCAGGAAACCACCCCTGCCCTGCAGGCCCAGGCCGCCAACTGGCGCGAGGAGTCCGAACATGTCTAACTCGATGCTTGAAAGCGATGCTGTAGTGGAAAGTCCCGCCTCAACCACCGTGATGTCCATGCAGCAGGCGCTCAACCGCGCCCTCGACGAGGTCCTGGCGGATAACCCGAGAACCCTGATCTTCGGCGAGGACTGCGGCCGGCTCGGCGGCGTCTTCCGGATCACAGACGGCCTGCAGGCCAAGCACGGCCCGMAGCGGGTCTTTGACACCCCGCTGGCGGAATCCGGCATCCTCGGCATGTCCGTCGGCCTGGCGATGGCCGGCTTCCACCCCATCCCCGAGGTCCAGTTCGACGGCTTCGCTTACCCGGCCATCAACCAGATCGTGTGCCAGATCGCCCGGATGAACTACCGCAGCCGGGGCACCATGCCCATGCCGATCACCCTTCGCGTGCCCAGCTTCGGCGGCATCCGGGCACCCGAACACCACGGCGAAAGCCTCGAAGCGCTCTTTGCCCACGTCCCGGGCCTGAAGGTGGTCTCGCCGTCGAACCCGCACGAGGCCTACCACCTGCTCAAGTTCGCCGCGACGCGGCCGGACCCGGTCATCTTCATGGAACCGAAGTCCCGCTACTGGCAGAAGGGCGAGGTGAACCTCGCCCGGCACGATGCGGCCGGTGCCTCCCCCACCGGGGCCAAGGTMATGCGTGAGGGCCGCCACCTGACGCTCGTCGCGTGGGGCGCCATGGTGGCCCGCTGCCTGCAGGTGGCCGAGCTCGCCGCGGAAGACGGGATCGACATCGAGGTCCTGGACCTGCGCTGGCTCAAGCCGATCGACGCCGAGGCGCTGGCCGCCTCCGTGCGCAAGACGCGCCGCGCCGTCGTCGTCCATGAAGCGCCGCTCACCTCGGGCCTCGGCGCCGAAGTGGCGCAGCTGATCACGCAGAGCTGCTTCGGCACGCTCAAGGCGCCGGTGGAGCGCGTCACCGGCTTCGACGTCCCGTATCCCTCCGGCGATCTGGAAGACGAATACATCCCGAACATTGACCGGATCCTCTTCGGGATCCAGCGAGTATTGGAGTACAAACGTGGCTGAAATTTCCTTCCCGCTGCCGGATCTCGGCGAGGGCCTGATCGAAGCGACCGTGCTGGAATGGCTCGTTTCCCCGGGAGACCAGGTGGAGCGCAACCAGCCGCTCGTGGAGGTCGAAACCACCAAATCGGCCGTTGAATTGCCCAGCCCGCAGGCAGGTAAAGTGGTGCGTATCCACGGCGGGCCCGGTGACAAGATCAATGTCGGCKAGCCCCTGATTGTGTTCGAGGTCCCKGACGATACCGCCGGCATCGTGGGCACGGTCCCGAAGGAAGAGGCACCGAAGCGCCGGGTCCGCCTGAGCGCCGTACTTGATGAGGACTGACACCATGAKCGGCAGACACACCGGMGAACAGCATTCCCACACCGTGGAGGGCACCGACCCCCAGCTGTATGTGGAGGTGCATGAGCCCCAGAACKACGCCGGGCTCCGTCCGATCCTGCTGCTGCACGGGTTTTCCTCCTCCTCCAAACTCAACTGGGAGGACACCGGCTGGCTCACCGCGCTCCTGGACGCCGGCCGTCGCGTCATCACCGTGGACCTGCCAGGTCACGGGCGCAGTGGCGCCCCCGAAGACATGGACTCCTACTCCCCCAGCCGGATCCGTGCGGACCTGCTCCAGATCGCGTTCGACGCCGGTGCCCGCCCCCTGCGCGACGGCGACCCGTCCAGCGGGCTCGACGTGATCGGCTATTCTCTGGGGTCCCGGCTGGCCTGGGAGTTTGGCGCCACCCAGCATGAGCTGGTGCACCGCCTGGTGCTGGGCGGGCCGAACACCGCGGATCCGCTGGCGGACTTTGACCTCGTGGCCGCGCAGCGGTACCTGGCCGACGGCACCCCGATCGCCGACGCATCGACTGCCGAACTGCTGAAGATGGCCCAGTTGCTGCCCAGCAACAACATTTTCGCGCTGCTCTCGCTCGTGGAGGCCATCAAGGGCGAGCCGTTCGATCCTGCCGAGGCAATCCCGCCCATGCCGATGCTGCTGGTGGCCGGGGAGAAGGACGACCGCGCCGCTTCCATGCCGGACCTCGCCGCCCTGGGAGCGAAGTCCGGCGCGATGGTGGAGCAGCTCACCCTGCCCGGCCGTAACYACACCAATGCCGTCACCAGCCGCGCCTTCAAGCAGGGGGCCATCAGCTTCCTGGCCGTCTAGGGGCTTCAAAGGCGCAGTGCCCAACCTTTTTGCAAGGTGCGCGTCCTAACGTGCCTCATGGCTGAAATCGGACGCCGCTCAATGTTGGGTTTAGTCGCAGCGACATCGCTGCCGGCCGTTCTCCCGGTCCTGGGCGCTCCACCAGCTGCCGCCGCCGTGACCGCGCCCGAAGCACTGCTGGCCCCGGTCGCCTACGCGGTCCCGGACCGGGCACCCCTGACCGCCACGACCCTCACGGGAACGTCCCGGCTGCAGTCGGAGATCATGGTGGCCATGGACAGGAACCGGGTCCGGGGATGGAACTGCTACAGCGGCACTTTGAAGGAAACCCGGGACGAAGGGCTGACCTGGACAACTGTCAGGACGTTTGCCGGGGAGTTCGTCGAAGCCGTCGTTCCCCTGGACAACGGCGAGCTGCTGGTGTTCGTCCTGATTACGGCCACCAACATGCGGCGCGCATATGTGTCCAGCGGCTACGGGTCCGGCTCGGCCTCGTGGACGGTGGTCCTGAACGGGTCCAATCCCCAGGTCAAGTTTGCTTCCGCTTGGGGGCTCGCCGTCCACGACAACATTGTCCTGGCCAACGAATACGGACCGAAATCCGGCTACACGTGGTCCGGTGGCACGGAAATTATCGCCGAGGGCAAGAACGCGCGTTACACGTATCTGTCCCTGGACTACGGCAGGACGTGGACGACAATCTTTGACCTKAATGCATGGCTGACGGCAAAGGGCCTCAGCACGAAGGGGCATCACCTTCACGGAGTGGCCTGGGATCCCTACTGGGACCGTATCTGGCTCAATTTTGGGGACAACATGTCCGGAGCCGGCTCCAACGGCGTCCTCTACTCCGACAACCTMGGGGCAACATGGCAGGAAGCCCACTACTTCTCGGGTACGAACGGAACGCAGACTGTGGGCATTCTGCCCCTGCCCCGCTGCGTCCTCCTGGCGGGGGATGTCAATCCTTCCGGACTGCACCGGATCAATCGCACCGAGGGCAAAATTCACACAGGGCACTACACGCTGGATCTCGCCTATGACGCGCCGGCAAGTCTGGGTATGCATCTATGCCAGGGCATCAGCCGGATCAGGCGCGTGGGGGATGACGCGCCGGCCTTTTTTGGCTTCTGTCCCGATGTTGCCTCCGGGTACTCCTTTGTCATCGCAACGTTCGACGGCTACACGGTGACCGAAGTCTGGCGGGACAAGGATGCCCGGCCTGCCGGCCAAGGTATCCGGAACGTCCTGGGCCCGACCTTGCGCGGAKACCTCATCGTCGCCTCAAACGACGGCAGGGTGGCCGGGAAATGGTCCCAGTTCAAGGGCAGCGCCCCCGGGTACTAGAACAGCAACGCGGGGCCACTTGCGGCCCGTCCGAATGGTTMGGATKGMCCGCAGGTGACCCCGCGTCGTTGTTGTGCGGCCTAGTGCTTGCTGAGGCCCAGCGGGCGGCCGCGGGTTTCGCCGGCCAGCAGGACGCCGACGGCGGAAATGACGCACAGGATCATGATGTAGATGCCGATGGAGCCGGTCCAGTGGGTGCCCTGCAGGAGCGCTTCGGCGATCATGGCCGCAAAGGCGCCGCCGAGGATGGCGCCGAACGCGTAGCCGATCGAGATGCCGGAGTAGCGGACCTTGGCCGGGAACATCTCGGCGTACATGGCGGACATGGGGCCGTAGGACAGGCCCAGGCCGATCGTGAGGACGAACAGCGCCACGCCGTAGAGCACGATGTCCTTGGTGTCGATGAGGGCGAACATCGGGATCATCCAGGCGAAGACGATTGCGTAGCCGAGCAGGAACGTCTTGACGCGGCCGATCTTGTCCGAGAGCCAGCCGCCGACCAGCGTGAAGATCAGCCAGCCGAAGGAAGCCAGCGTGGTGGCCAGCAGGATCTGCGGGGTCTGCATCTTCAGCGTCTTGGTGGCGTAGGAGATGAAGAAGGCGATCAGCAGGTAGCCGGCGGCGTTGTTGCCCATGAAGATCATCGTGGAGTAAAGGACGGCCTTCTTGTGCTTGCGGATCAGCTCGCCGAGGGGCGCCTTGCTCTCTTCCTTGCGGTCTTGCATCTCCTTGAAGACGGGGCTTTCGGACACGGCGCGGCGGATCAGGTAACCGACGACGATCAGCACGATGGAGAGCAGGAACGGCACACGCCAGCCCCAGGAGGCGAAGTCTTCCTTGGACATGCTGGTGTTCAGGAAGTACAGCAGGCCCGTGGCGAGGATCATGCCCACCGGTACACCGATCTGCGGGTAGGCGCCGAAGAGGCCGCGCTTGCTGAGCGGAGCATGCTCCACGGCCATCAGCGCGGCGCCGCCCCATTCACCGCCGGCGGAGAAGCCTTGGATGACGCGGAGCGTGATGAGCAGGATCGGGGCCCAGACGCCGATCTGCGCGTAGGTGGGCAGCATGCCGATCAGGGCCGTAGCGGCACCCATCATGACCAGCGTAAAGACGAGCATGGCCTTGCGGCCGAGGCGGTCGCCCAGGTGGCCGGCAACGATCGCGCCAAGCGGGCGGAACAGGAAGCTGATGCCGATGAGGGCGAAGGACAGGATCTGTGCCAGGCCGGGGTTGGATGCGTTCAGCGGGGCCAGGAACAACGGTGACAGCAGCGTTGCCGTCAGCTGGGCAAAAATAAAGAAGTCGTACCACTCGATGGTGGTGCCGACCAGCGTCCCGGCGAGGACCTTGCGTTCCTCATGTTTGCTGCTGGGACCCGCTACTGAATCTACGGATGAAGTTACGGTCATTGGAACTCCGTTGCTGGGGGCAGAGGTACTGCCCGGGGTGGGTGCGAAGTGACTAGCTGGTGCCTTGTGGAACTCGTGCCGCAGGAGCTGCGGATCACTCTAATTACTGATCGAACGGTCAGTTGGTATGTAGGATACTACTRTGAAAATGTGATATCGCGCACACATTTCCGGGGTGCGTCTTTCGCGCGTCAGTCGGTGCGGGCGAGGAAGTCGCGGATCCGGGCGCGGACCGGCTCACGGTCGTAGCTGTTGACGAGGGCGCCGGCCATGCGGACCGGGTCCCCGAAGAAGAAGTACTCGTAGAGGGACTGCCGCCCGGAGAACCCGGAAATCGAGGCGTCGAAGGCCAGCTTGAAGAGCCGGACGCGCTCGGGACCGGTCAGGGTCTTGCCCTGCAGGTACAGCTCGATGTCCGCGCGGGCCTCGCTGTTCACGTCCGCCTCGCCCGGCAGCGCCATGAGGCCCGACGCCGAGAACTTGCGGATGATCTGCGGGAAGCGCTGGGMTATCTTCGGGTACCAGTTGCGGGCGGCGTTCAGGGTGGACCACTTGGGCAGCATGACGCCGGCGTCGTTGAGCTCGGCATCGGCCTCGGAGGCGCGGACCAGCGCCCGGCCGATTTCGACGTCGATAATCAGCTCCGCGATGTCCTCCTGGATGTGCTGGAAGCCGTCGATGCCGATCGATTCGGCCAGCTMGGATGCCAGGCCCAGGAAGAACTCGCTCTTGGCGATAGTGCGGGTGACCACCTGGTGGGTCATGAGCGCGCCGGCGCCGGTTTCGGAGTAGAAGCTGTTGCACAGTTGCGGGTTGCCGAGCATGAAGATGCGCTCGTTGGGCACGAAGACGTGGTCGAAGACCGCGACGGCGTCCATTTCCTCATAGCGGGAGGCGAGCGGCTCGTCGTGGGTGCTGCCGCCGTTGTAGAGCGAGGTACGGCAGAGGTAGCGCAGGCCCGGGGCATCATTGGGAATGGCGAAGGCGTACGAGTAGGGGGCGTCTTCCGGGGTGCCGCGGAGCACCGTGGACGGGAAGACCAGGAGCTCGTCGGCGATCGGGGCGATGGTGGCAAGCATGCGCGCACCGTGGATGACGATCCCGTCCTCGCGCTCCTCGATGATMCGGGCCGAGAGCTGGCCGCCGAGCTGCTCCGAACCGGAGACCGAGCGGTTCACCTGCGGCGGGATGAGGGTGTGCGTGGCCAGGACGTCGTTCTCCCGGGCCCACTCGTAGTAGTTGCGGATGTTCTCACCGAACTTCGGATCCGCCTGAGAGAACCACTTCTCGGCCGTGCTGAGCGCGGTGAGCGAGGAGTTCATGTAGTCCCCGGAGCGRCCAAGGAAGCCGTTGGAGGACTCGGCCCACGTGGAGATGGCCCGGCGCCGGCGCTGGAGGTCCTCAATGGTCCTCGGCACCAGGAAGGACGCGTTGACGAGGTCGCCGGTGCTCGGCGAGGTGTAGGTCAGCGCGTCCTGGTACTTCGGATCGTGCTGCATGTCGAAGAGCCTGGCGTAGGAGCGGGCCACGTTGCGGAAGGCAGGGTGCTCGGCGATCTTCTCGCTGACCACCTCGCCGTCGATCACGACATGCGGGGTCATGGCGTTGAGCTTGTCCCGATACTGCCGTCCGGTGCGGATACCCATTGGTCTTTCTCCAGTCGTCGTTGAGCTGAGCGGTCTTGAAGGGGGTGCGGGGGCTAGAGCAGGTCTTCCATGCCCAGCTGGCTTTCCGGGATKGTGGTGAACGATCCGTTGGCGAACGCCAGGGCATCGCCGTTGCGGTAGTTGAAGTCCGCCACCTCGCCGATGTACAGGGTGTGGTCGCCGCCGTCGTAGGCCGCCCAGGGCCTGCACGCGAAGTAGGCGAGCACATTGGACAGCCGCGGCGCGGTCTCCCCTTCMACCCACAGCGGCTCGGGGCCGGGGCGGCCGGCGAAGTGCATGGCCAACTGCCGCTGCTCGGCGCCGAKGATGTTCACCGTGAAGGGCCGCCCGGCGAGTTCATCGTGCGCCTTGGCGGTGCGGGCGATGCTCACCAGCACCAGCGGCGGGTCCATTGAGACGGACGTGAAGGAGTTGACGGTGATGCCGTGGCGCTTCGTCACCCCGTCGAAGGTGACGATCGCGACGCCGGTGGCGTACCTGCCGAGGCTGCCCCGGAAATGGTTGGCCCGCGGGTCGGCCACCCGGCCGTGGACACGCCCGGCGCCCGGGGCATCCCCGGCATGGTCGCGAGGCTCGGCAATCATCGATGATCCCTTGGGTTCGGTGGCGGTCTTCCCAGGCGGCGCAGCGCATGCTCTCACGGGCTGCAGTTTTCCTGGCGCTGTATTTTCTCTTGGGCGTTTTATGCTCGGGCTTTCTATGCTCGGGCTTTTTATAGGTTGGTGTTCTATAATCGAACAAATAGTTCCCATATAGAACGCTAGCGGACCGTGAGCCGGAACACAAGAGCCTCCGGCGAACCAGGCTTACCGCGACCCCGCCCCTAGGATGGATCCCATGACCCCGAACGCCGGCAGCGCCCAGGCCTCCCCGTCCCAGACGCTCTCGCGCGGCATCAGKGCCCTGGAGATCCTCGCCGAAGCACAGCAGCCGCTCACCATCGCCGAACTCGCCGAMGCCATGGGTGTCCACCGCTCCGTGGCCTACCGCATCCTGCGCACCCTCGAAGACCATTCGCTGCTGGTGCGCGACGACGGCGGCCGTGTCCAGCCGGGCCCGGGCCTTGCCGTCCTGGCCCGGGGCGTCTCGCGCAACTTGCAGTCGGCGGCCCTGCCGGAACTGACCCAGCTGGCCAACACCCTGACGATGAGCGCCTTCGTGGCCGTCTGGGACCGGGAGGAGTGCGTGACGCTGGTGACCGTCGATCCGCGGCACAGCGGCCCCGCTGTCGTGCAGCATCCGGGGTCGCGGCATCCCATCAGCGCCGGCGCGCCGGGCATCGCCATCCAGTCCGCCTTCACGGAGCAGGAGTGGCAGTCCCTGGCCCCGGGCATCCCGTACCGGGCCGAAGCGGCCGAGGCCCGGCGCCGCGGCTTTGCGGCGAGCCACGACGAGGTCATTACCGGCGTGTCTTCCCTCGCGGTGCCGCTGCGCGTGCCGGGAGGCCGGCCGGCCGCCCTCGCGGTGGTCTACATCCGCGCGGCGCAGGATCAGGCAGAGGTCGCCGGCGCCCTCAGGGAGGCGGCCCGGCGCATCGAGGCGCAGCTGGGCTAAACGCCCGCGCCCGGGCCCGTCGTCCTGCCGCGTTGCCGGAGGACGACGGCGGCGGCCGTCCCCAGGAGGAACAGCGCCGTCGCGGCGCACACCGGCACGAGGAACGCCGTTGAAAACTCGAAGTTCTGGGCGAGCTGTCCGGCGATGGAGGATCCGAGCGCGGTGCCTGCTACGATGCCGCTGGCCAGGGCCGTCATGACCGTGCCGAGCTTTCCGGCCGGAGCCACTAGGCCGC
>NZ_JBFTHK010000105.1:0-14258 GCF_056394205.1 Arthrobacter sp. 10T413_2
GACCTGGCGCCCGGTGCGGCCGTCTAGCCAATTGGGGGCGGCCGCACCACCCCGTTTCACCCCAGATCCACTTCTCCAACACGGATTCAATGAGGAAACCATGACCCAGATCTTCGACAACCCCGCTGACTTTGCGGATGAGGCACTGGACGGCTTCGTGGCAGCCAACCGCGGCTACGTGGCCCGTGTCGACGGCGGCGTCGTCCGCTCCACCGAGGTCCCGGCCGGGCAGGTCGCCCTGGTAGTCGGCGGCGGCTCCGGGCACTACCCGGCATTCGCCGGCCTCGTCGGGCCGGGACTGGCCACCGCCTCGGCCTGCGGCAACATGTTCGCCTCGCCCGCGGCCGGCCAGGTCTACCGGGTAGCCAAGGCGGCCAACGCCGGCGGCGGCGTGCTGCTGAGCTACGGCAACTACGCCGGTGACGTCCTGCACTTCGGCCAGGCCCAGCTGCGCCTCAACGCCGAAGGCATCGAGACCCGCAMCGTCCTGGTCACCGACGACATCGCCAGCGCCCCGCTGGACCAGATCGAGAAACGCCGCGGTATCGCCGGGGACCTGACAGTCTTCAAGATCGCCGGCGCCGCCGCGGAAGCGGGACTGAACCTGGACGACGTCGAACGCCTGGCCATCCGCACCAACTACCGCACCCGCTCCCTCGGCGTCGCCTTCGACGGCTGCACCCTGCCCGGCGCGGACGCGCCGCTGTTCTCCGTCCCCGCCGGGCACATGTCCCTCGGCCTGGGCATCCACGGCGAACCCGGCATCTCCGACCACCCCATGCCCACCGCCTCGGAACTGGCCGACCTCCTGGTCAGCAAGCTCCTGGCCGACAAGCCGCACGATGCCGGCACCCGCGTGGTCGCGATCGTCAACGGCCTGGGCACCGTCAAGTACGACGAGCTCTTCCTGCTCTACGGAAAGATCGAGAAACTCCTCACCGCCGCCGGGCTCACCGTGGTGGAGCCCGAATGCGGCGAACTCGTCACGAGCCTGGACATGTCCGGTCTCTCTMTGACCCTGCTCTGGCTGGACGAGGAACTCGAGCAGTACTGGGCCGCCCCGGCCGACACTCCGGCGTTCCGCAAGGGCAACCTGGCGCCTCGGGCCCGCCGCCAACCCGCCGGCCCGGAAGCCGAAACGGCCGCCGACGTCGAACGCCCCACCCCGGCAGCGGCAGCCCTCGGGCGGCTGGCCGCAGAGCTCCTCGATCAGGTGCGCGAGGTCGTCGTCGAGCATGAAGAAGAGCTGGGCCGGCTGGACGCCATCGCCGGCGACGGCGACCACGGGATCGGTATGCGCCGCGGCGTCGATGCGGCCGTCGCAGCGGCCCGGCAGGCAGCCGCCAACGACGGCGGTGCGTCAGTTGCGCGGATCCTGACCGCTGCGGGGGAGGCCTGGAGCGAACGCGCCGGCGGCACCTCCGGCGCCCTCTGGGGCTCCGCGGTCATCGCGGCCGGGCTGGCCCTGGGCAACCGGKACAGCTACAGCGGCGAGGACGCGGCGGCCGCGGTCACCGCCTTCACTGACGCCATCACCGAGCTCGGCAAGGCCGAGTTGGGGGACAAGACCATGGTGGACGCCCTCGTGCCGTTCCGGGACGCCTTTTTCACGGCGTTCGACGCCGGCACCCCAGTGGCTGCCTCGCTCGCCGCAGCAGCGGAAGCCGCCACCGCCGCCGCGGAGGGGACCGCCGGGCTGCGTCCGCTCAAGGGCCGGGCCCGCCCGCTCGCCGAAAAGAGCCTCGGCCACCCCGACCCCGGCGCGGTGTCCTTCGCCCTCATCGCGACGCGGATCTCTGCACACATTTCCCCTACTGGAACCCTGCTCGCCAACCCCGAGCCGGCGGAACAAGGAGCACAAGCATGAGCACAGCAACAGGCTGGCGCGTGGTCATCGGCAACGATGAGGCCGGCGTCGAATACAAGAACGCGCTGAAGGCGCTGCTCGAAGCCGATCCCCGGGTTGCCTCCGTCCAGGACGTAGGAGTCGGCGCCAACGACTCCACCGCCTACCCGCACGTGGCCGTCGACGCGGCCCGGAAAGTCGCCGACGGCGACGCCGACCGGGCGTTGCTGATCTGCGGCACCGGCCTGGGCGTGGCGATCGCGGCCAACAAGGTCCCCGGCATCCGGGCCGTCACCGCCCACGACGCCTACTCCGTGGAGCGCTCGGTCCTGAGCAACAACGCCCAGGTCCTCACCCTCGGCCAGCGCGTCATCGGCCTGGAACTCGCCAAGAAKCTCGTGAGTGAATGGCTGGGCCACCACTTCGACGAAAACTCCTCCTCCGCCGCCAAGGTGGACGCCATCTGCTCTTACGAGCCCGACTACACGAAGGCAGTCTGACCATGACCGAATCAACAACCAACGCCCCGGTTTCCGCAACGAGCACAGCACCGGACACCGCAGGCGCCATCAACGCCGCCCGCAAGATCGCCGTCGTCGKCTCAGGCTACATGGGCGGCGGGATCGCGCAGGTGCTGGCCCTCGGCGGCGCACGCGTCGCGCTGGCGGACGTGTCCGCCGAAGTGGCGCAGAAGAACTACGAGCGGTTGCTGACGGAATCGGACGAATTCGTTGCCGCCGGGCTGTTCCCGCAAGGCTCCACGGAGCTCCTGAAGGAGAACCTGTGGCCCGCCCGAGACATCGAGGAAGCCGTGGCCGACGCCGACTTCATCGAAGAGGCCGTCCCCGAGGTCATCGCGATCAAGCACCAGACCCTGGCCCGGATCAGCGCCGCCGCCCGCCCGGACGCCATCATCGGATCCAACACCTCCACGATTTCCATCGCGGAGCTGTCCGAGCCCGTCACCAACCCGGAGCGGTTCCTGGGCGTGCACTTCTCCAACCCATCCCCGTTCATCCCCGGCGTCGAAGTCATCCCGCATGCCGGGACCTCGGCGGCCACGGTCGGCGCGGTCCGCGACCTGGTGCACGCCGCCGGGAAGCAGACCGCCGTCGTCAAGGACGTCACCGGGTTCGTGCTCAACCGGCTGCAGTACGCACTGTTCCACGAGGCGGCCCAGCTGGTGGAGCAGGAAATCGCGACGGCGGAAGACATCGACACCCTGGTCCGCACCACGTTCGGCTTCCGGCTGCCATTCTTCGGACCGTTCGCCATCGCCGACATGGCCGGACTGGACGTCTATAACTTCTGCTACAAGTCCCTTCAGACCGACTTTCCCGAACGCTTTGCGACGCCGAAAATCCTCACCGACCTGGTGGAAGCCGGCAAGCTGGGCACCAAATCCGGCGCAGGCTTCCTCAACGTCCCGGCCGAGCGCACGCCGGCGCTGATCGCTTACCGGAACAAGGCGTACGTGGCCATGCAGCAGCTGCTGGAGGACCTCGGTCCCGCCCCCATCAACTGAACCCACTTCMTCTTTCGCACTCTTCAGGAGCATTCCCATGAGCATTTTCCCCGCCGAACGCACGGCAATCGTCACCGGCGCCGTGTCCGAGCGCGGCATCGGCCGCGCCACTGCCAGCTACCTGGCGGCGCAGGGCTGGAACGTCGGCATCATTGACCTCGACGACGCCCGCTGCAAGGCAACGGCCAAGGAACTGGCCGCGGAGCACGGCGTCAAGGCCTACGGCGCGGGCGCCAACGTCGGGGACGAGGCATCGGTCCGTGCCGCCATCGACGAGATCGAAGCCGAGCTGCCCCAGATTGTGGCCCTCGCCAACGTGGCCGGCGTCAGCTCGCCGGTCCCGTACCTGGAACTCGACGCCGCCGAATGGGACCGGGTGCTCAGCATCAACCTCAACGGTGTCCACTACGCCACCCGCCGCGTGGCCGAGTCCATGGTCAAGAGCGGAATCGGACGGATCGTCAACATCTCCTCGGTCTCCGCCCAGCGCGGCGGCGGCACCTACTCCAAGACACCGTATTCGGTGGCCAAAGCCGGCGTGATCGGCCTGACCCGGTCCACCGCGCGGGAACTGGGCCCCTACGACATCACCGTCAACGCCATCTCCCCGGGCCCCATCGACACCGACATCATGGGCGGCACGCTCAGCGAGGAACGCAAAGACGAACTCACCAAAGACCTCGTGGTCAACCGCGTCGGTTCCACCCGGGACATCGCGGCCGCCATCGCCTTCCTCATCAGCGAGGACGCCKGCTACATCTCCGGCCAGACGCTGAATGTGGATGGCGGACTCTACATGCACTAAGGAAGTAGTCCCGTGGCACATCACAGCAAGACTGCCGCTCCCGCCCGATTCGCGAGCTGGAGCAAAGGGCGGAAGATTTATCTCGCCGTCGGGATCCTGGCCTGCCTGGCCGGAATCCTGATGATGGCCTTATCCCGTTAGCCGGCGCTTCGCCCGCTCGCTTCACCCATCTGCTTTGTACGTCTGTTTTGCACCTCTGCGTCACCCACCCGCTCCATCTGCACGTTCGACCTGTTCTACCTTCCTGATCTACTCAACTGACTCACTCAATGAGGAGTTTTGATGTCCGTAGCAACAACCTCCACCAGGGATCTCCTGGAGACGCCGGTCMTGAAATCGGCCATCTCCAAGGCCTCCCGGCGGCTCATGCCGATGCTCGTCATCCTGTACGTGGTGGCGTTCCTGGACCGCACCAATGTGGGCTTTTCCGAGGCGGCCCTCGGAGTGGACAAGGGCATTAGCGCCGGCGCCTTCGCCTTGGGCGCCGGGATCTTCTTCATCGGCTACGCCCTGTTCGAAATTCCGAGCAACCTGCTCCTGACCAAGTTCGGGGCCAAAGTGTGGCTGGCCCGCATCGCCATCACCTGGGGCATCGTCTCCGCCTGCTTCGCGTTCGTGCAGGGCGAGACGTCCTTCATCATCCTGCGCTTMCTGCTGGGTGTGACCGAGGCCGGGCTCTTCCCGGGCGTCATCATGTTCCTGGCCGCGTGGTTCCCCAACAAGGTCCGGGTCAAGATGTTCGCGATCTTCTACCTCGCGCAGCCCTTTTCCCAGATGATGGGCGCACCGCTGTCCGGCTGGCTCATCAACATCGGCGACCAGGTCCCCGGCGTCCAGGGCTGGCAGGTCATGTTCTTCGTCGAAGGCATGCTGGCCGTCCTGGCCGGTGTCGCGGCGTACTTCTTCCTCATCAACAGCCCGCAGGACGCCAAGTTCCTGGAGAAGGRCGAGAAAAAGGCGCTTCTGGACGTCATGGCCCTGGAAGACGGCGTCAAGGAAGAGACCGGCCCGCGCGGTGTGCTKGCCGCCATGAAGAACGGCAAGGTCTGGTACTTCACGGTCATCTACTTCTGCCTGCAGGTMGCCGTCTACGGCGTCACGTTCTACCTGCCTCAGCAKGTGGCGCAGCTGACCGGGCAAAAGGTGGGCCTCGCCGTCGGACTCATGGCCGCAATCCCATGGTTCTTCGGCATCTTCGCCTGCTACTTCATCGGCAAGGCGGCCAACACGGTAATCCGCCGCCGGGTCTGGGGCACCGGGCTCTTCATCTCCACTGGACTGTGCATCTTCGGCTCGGCCTGGGCCGGCGCCAACCACATTCCGGCCCTCGGCATCATCTTCATCAGCCTCGCTGTCTGCAGCTTCCTGTCCATCGGTCCCATCGCGTGGTCCTACMCGACGGCGTTCCTGACCGGAACTGCGGCAGCCGCAGGCATTGGCCTGATCAACTCGCTGGGCAACCTGGGCGGCTTCGTCGCCCCGATCCTGCGGACCTCCGTCAACCAGATCACGGCGTCCGACACCGGAACCATGGGTGTCTATGCCCTGGGTGTTCTTCCGTTCCTGGCCGCGGTCATGATGTTCGCAACCAAGAGGTTCAGGAACAAGGCCGACGAGCTGCTGGAGCAGTAACCGGCTTCGACGTCGCAGCACCCAAGACCGCAGTCCCTGGACCCACCAGAAAGCACCCGCAATGCAGCAGCCTTCCAGCCGCCAGACTTCCCGCCAGAGCATCCTGGTGGGCGTCAGCACCAAGATGTACCTGGGCTACCGGGACAGCCTGGCGTGGCTGGAGCAGTTGCGGAATGAAGTGGATGCCCGTCCGGCCCTTGCGGCCGGGCGGGTTGTCCCGTTTGTGATTCCGTCCTTCCCCGTCCTGCCCGCGGCAGCCCGGATGCTAGAGGGGTCGCCGCTGCTGCTCGGGGCGCAGAACTGTGGCTGGGCCGACGGCCCGTGGACCGGGGAAGTGGCTCCGTCCATGCTCGCGGAACTGGGCGTCCGCCTCGTGGAAATCGGCCACGCCGAACGACGCCGGCACTTCGGCGAAGACGACGCCATGGTGGCCCTCAAGACCCGGGCAGCCGACGACGCCGGGCTTATGCCCTTGCTGTGCGTGGGGGAGACCGAGGCCGGGGAGTCGGCTGCCGCGGCGGACTACGTGTACGGCCWGATCGCATCGGCCGTCGACGGCGACTGGAACCGCGCCGGCCGATTGGTGGTGGCCTACGAGCCCGTCTGGGCCATCGGAGCGGCCGAGCCAGCGGCCGCGGCCTACGTGTCCGACGTCGTCCGCAGGCTCCGCGGGCGYCTCGCCACGGCCGGGRTTCCTGAGATTGCGGTCATCTACGGCGGTTCGGCCAAGCCCGGTCTGCTGCCRATGCTCGAGGGTGTCTCCGGCTTGTTCCTGGGTCGCTTCGCGCACAACCCCGCTAACTTCGGGCGCGTGCTCGACGAGGCACTGCTGCTCGCGGGCGCCCGCGGGACATGTCCAGCCCTGACCGMGAACGATGGACATGATGCGTTAATGTCCCTTGGTGAAGGCAATGAATGAGCATGTTCCATGAAGACGCGGGTCAAGAATGAGCATGTCCCACGCAGCAACGGCCTGTGAATGAGCATGTTCCCCGACATGGCTAGCGAAGCGTGAGCATGTCCAGCCCTGACAGCGAGCGATGGACATGATGCCTTGATGTCCCTTGGTCAGGGCAAGGAATGCGCATGTTCCATGAAGATGCGGGTCAAGAATGAGCATGTCCCCTTGGAGCTAGGCGCGCACTGACCTTTGGCACAGGCCGATGAACCGACCCAGCTGTTCCAGGCCCTCGGGATGGGTGGGGAGATAGTTGGTCAGCTCCGGGGCGCGGACAATGACCGCACGCCACTGCCCGCGGGATACCGCCACGTTGATCCGGTTGGTCGAGAGCAGGAACTCCATGCCCCGGGGCGCCTCCGCCACCGCCGAACAGGCCATGGACACGACCGCCACGGCGGCTTCCTGGCCCTGGAACTTGTCCACGGTTCCCACCTTCACACGCAGCAGCCCGGCAGCATTGAGGGCCTCCCGGATMAGGTTGACCTGCGCGTTGTAGGCCGCCACMACGAGGACGTCGGTTTCAGCCAACGGCCGGGTGCCGTCCTCCGTGTGCCAACTGAGGCCCACATGCCGCTGCACCTGCCGGACTACTTCGTCAGCCTCCTCGCGCGAGGACGTGACGTTACCCTGGTGCTCGACCATCACCGTTTCGATACCCGCGGCAACACCGTCCAGGCGCCGGGCGTCGGCGGCCGGTGCCGAGACGAGCCGTCCCTCGTAGGAGAGTTCGGACACGGCCCAGCACAACGGTGACGTCATCCGCCATGAGTCCGCGAGGAAGTATCCGAGTTCAGGCGGCAGGGTGGCGTGACCGGCGGAGATCCAGCCGAGGGCCGAGTCGTCGACCGGCTMAGGGTRTGAACCCTGGCTGACCTGGGGAAGCTGCTGGGGGTCGCCGAGCAGCAGGAGCCGGCTGCTGGCCTGCGCCACGGCGAGGGTATTGGCCAGCGAGAACTGGCCGGCCTCGTCGATCACCAGCAGGTCGAGCGAGCCACGCGGCACGGTGGCCCCGGTCATGGTCCACGCGGTGCCTCCGATGAGGGCGCCGCCAGGGGACTCGAGCAGCCGTGCCACATCCTGGGCGGAACGCTGATTCCAGGGCAGCGGATCCCGGTGCTTGACGTCTTTCGCGACCCGGGCGGGATCGACGCCGGCCTTCGTGACCGCGGTCCGCAGCAGGTTTTCGACCACCGCATGCGACTGGCCGACGACGCCAACCTTCCACCCTTGCGAGACGAGCCGGGCGATCACGTGTGATCCCACATGGGTCTTGCCCGTCCCCGGGGGCCCTTGGACCGCCACGTAGGAATGGTCCAAGGCCCCGACGGCCTCCGTGATGGCGTCAACGAAGCGTTCCGGGCCCTGTCCCGGCGCCGGCAGGGGCGCCCCCGAGACAAGCCGCGKAGGCACTCTGCGCACGAGGTCGAGGGCTGGATGCTTTTCGAACCGGCTGGCTCCGGGACGGGAAGCGCGCAAACCCGCCGCGACGTCGTCGGCCAGCGCCGCCAACGCCTCTTCAAGATTCTTGGTGGCGATGGGCTGGTCTTCGGTCAGCGCCATCGGCAGTTGGGCGTACGGCTCGATGTTCCTCTTGAGCTTGTCCCGGATGATGACCGTGTCCCGGCCGTCTTCCTCGCCAAGTTCCAGAACTTCCGTGCCGAACCAGCCGTTCCGGCCGGTCCCGTTGATGCCAGTGCCTGCGAGTCCCGCGGGGAGCGGGGGCTCGTACATGCGGAACCAGATGCTGCCTTCACGCAGATCCGAGCCGGCGGTCACGGTGCCGATCAGTTTCACCCTGCGTTCGGGCAGCTTGGTCCCGTCCCTCCACCAGTCCTCGAGGGCCACTGCCTCCTCGACCAGGAACACGTTGCGGTCCTGCGGGTGGCGCGCGTCCGGTCCGTTCTCGCACCGGTCGAAGTGCGCCCACCAGAACGCCTTGCGCTCGCGACGGTGGTAGCTCACGGCCGCAGCGAGGATGGCGACCGCTTGTCGATCCGCGTCCGGCAGCCCCGATCCGGGCTCGAGAAACTCGGCCAGGGCAAGCTCAGCGGGTCCGAGGTCAGCATCCGCCTCGGCGGGATCGGCGGGGGCAGGAAGTTCGGCCGGGACCACTGCCGCTCCGGTGCCCTGTCCGGCGCGCCGTCCGATCCCGCGCTCCCGGGCCAGGCCCAGGAGCCAGTTCCGCAGCTCCAGCGTGGACAGGCAGTCGTATTCGTTGTAGTCAGAGATCCCGGCGAGGATTCTGGCTGCCTCTTCGGGCTGATCGGAGTCGCGGGCCTCGCAGAACTGGGCGTAGGCAACAACCGAGGCTCCGGCGTCTTTCACGTCCCCGGAGCGCAGGTTTGTCCCCATATACAGCGGCTCGAGCTTCTTGATGCTGTAGGAGTTCTCGGAAATCCGGATGCTGTTCCGGACGGTTTGGTAGAGGTCCACCAAAAGCCCCTCGCGCAGCCAGCGGTCGACGGTGTCCTCGCCGGCCACGTGCATCACGGAGAGCTTGCGGAGGGCGGTCTTCTCATAGGCGGCATAGTGGTAGACGTGCATATCCGGGTACGTCTGCCGGCGTTGCTCCACATAGTCAAGGAAATCCAGGAACGCCTGCTTCTCGGCCTCCCGGCTGTGCGCCCAGATGGGCCGGAATACCCCGGGGCCGCCGGGCCCCGTCGGTGCTTCGATGACGCCGAACAGGTACTCCAGCCCCCAGACCCCCGTGGCGCTTTCCTGCCAGAGGGGGTCGCCCTCAAAATCGAAAAAGATGTCGCCCTCGCAGGGCGATGGCAGTTCCGCCAGCGCATTTTCCGGAAGCACCGCAAAGCGGATGATGTGCTCTTCGCCGTCCTTGACGTACCGGACTTCTCCGTCGGAGGCGCCAACGCCGCTTTGMATTCGGGCCTGGTCCTGGAGGCGAAGCAGTGCGCTGTTCGCCCCGGGAAGGTGTGCCTCGGCGAGCTCCTTGACCGTAAAGATTTTCCGTTCGTGCAGTGCCTTGCGTTGTGCGGAGTTCATCCGCGCCACGAGGAGGAGATCATCGGTGGCCTTGACCATCTCCTGGCAGTAATCGCACCGGCCGCAGGCGGTCAGCCCGGGCGCACCCCATTGCGCGGTGTTGGGCTGCCCCATATGCGCAGAAGTCAGCGTGAGGAAGCGCTCGCGCCTCTCCAGGAACACCGGCAGGATCTMCGCAAGTTTGTGGTGGCTGCGGACGTAGTCGAAGCCGCCGCCCGGGAGCGGGACGGTGGCGCCGAGAACCAGGGTGACTGAAGGATCCGGTGTGATGCCGGCCTTCAGGAGTTGGTCCCCGTAGGCCGCCAGTTGGAGCAGGGCCGTCACCTTGGCATGGCGTGCCAGTTTGGTGTCGAAGACGGCGTAACTTCCGTCCGGCTGCCGCACCAGGAAGTCGGAGCGGCCATGGAACTGGCCGTCGAAGAAGGCTGCTTGGAAGACGACGTCGGCGCCCGCCCGCAGTGCCTCGATGGACTCGGCGTGCTTGGCCGCCAAGGTGGCGCGATCCATGCTGTCGGCAGGAGCGACGTCGTACACGCCGCGTCCGGTGGCCGGATCCCAAGGGCCGAACTCTTCGATAAAATCCGCGAGGACCCTGCGCTCGTGGACGTCGCCCAGCTTGGCGGCGTGTTCGAGCATCTCGTCGACGCCGAAGTCGGGTTTGGGGGAGMGGCCCAGCTTCTCGTCGAGCTTGCGGAGCAGTTGGTACTCGCAGCTTGCAGCCACCACAAGGTCGCTCGCGGAGTAGGCCAGATCCGGTGATGATCCCGGCACTTCAGGTTCAAGGAAAAACACTGTGCCCCCGTTGTTGCTGCGCTGAAGTTGGATTGGGCCTTGCAACTGATTAGATCCGGCATGAACTGAGTCCCGCCCTCTGTTGTTCAAGCTATCAAAGACCCCCGACAAGTAAGCAGGAAGCACGGGCAGGGACCTCGGCAGCCGGCAGCCGGCAGCCGGGATCMGGCAACCAGGAGGCTGTGAAGAGGCGAGGTACCCCTGTCTCCTGTCGCAGGTTCGGCGTAGGGTCTGAGAACTATGACAGAACAGCAACCCTACGAGCTGGTCMGGCGATACGCGCACTTCGAGTTGCGCCGCTATCCTGCGCATGTTGTGGCCGAGATCCAGGTCAACGCGACGTTTGACCGGGCCGGGAATGCCGCCTTCCGGCACCTGTTCAACTACATCACCGGCAGCAATACGGCCCAACAGAAGCTGGCCATGACGGCCCCGGTGATCCAGGAGCTCGGTCCTTCGCAGAAGCTGGCGATGACCGCCCCGGTGCTGCAGAGCGGTCCGCTGCCGGGAAGCAAAGATCCTGCTGATTTTGTGGTGGCCTTTGTGCTCCCCGCCGGATTGACGGCGGRGACCGCCCCGGTCCCGGCGAACCCCGACGTCAAGGTGCGGGCCATTCCCGGGTCCGTGGCAGCTGCTCTTCGGTTCACGGGCAGCGGGTCGGAAGCTGCCTTTGAACGGCACAACACGGGCCTCCAAGCAGCACTGGTGGTCGCCGGGCTGACGGCCGTGGGGCCACCACGGTTCGCCCGCTTTGATCCGCCCTTCAAACCGTGGCTCCTGCGCCACAACGAGGTTGTTCAGGACGTGCAGGAGCCTGTTACCCCGCCGGCCGAATCAGGCCGCTGACCCGCGTAAKGCAAAATGGACAGGGTGACCCAACTCCCGCAGCGCCCCGCCTCACCCGCCTCCAGCCCGTCGCCCAAGACCGCGTCCCCGCAGACCCAGGAATCGGGCATCGCCGCCCAKATCGCGGCCGAGCTCGGCGTGCAGGCCTGGCAGGTGAAGGCCGCCGTGGACCTGCTCGACGCCGGATCCACCGTGCCCTTCATCGCCCGGTACCGCAAGGAAGCCACCGGGACGCTGGATGACACCYAGCTGCGCGATCTGGAGGAGCGGCTGCGCTACCTCCGCGAACTTGAGGACCGGCGTCGGACCATCCTCGAGGCGATCGCCGCGCAGGGGGCGCTGACCCCGGAACTGCAGGCCGCCGTCGTCGGGGCCGAAACGAAGTCGCGGCTCGAGGACATCTACCTCCCGTTCAAGACCAAAYGGCGCACCAAGGCGCAGATCGCCCGCGAAGCCGGGCTGGAGCCGCTCGCCGACGCGCTGCTGAAGCGCCCGGAGCTGGACCCGGAGCGCGAAGCCGCCAAATACCTCAACGCCGAACATTCGATCGGGGACGCCGCCGCCGCGCTGGCCGGTGCCCGCTCCATCCTGGTCGAGCGTGTGGCCCAGGATGCGGACCTGGCGGAGTCGCTGCGCGAACGGCTCTGGACCCAGGGCCGGATGGTGTCCCGGGTCAAGAAGGGCAAGGAGGCCGAGGGCCAGAAATTCAAGGACTACTTCGAGTTCTCCCAGCAGCCGTCCGGGATGCCCTCGCACCGTGTTCTCGCGCTGTTGCGCGGCGAAAAGGACGGCGTGCTGGAGCTCGATCTCGCCGAAGCCGCACCGGACGACGACGCCGCCCTCACCGCGGCGCGCGGCCGTTACGAAGCCGCCGTGGCCAGGTTCCTCGGGGTCGCTKACCGTGGCCGGCCCGCCGACGCCTGGCTGCTGCAGACGGCCCAGCTCGCGTGGCGCTCGCGGATTCTGGCCCGGCTGACGGCCGACCTGCGCAGCCGGATGTTTGCCGCCGCCGAGGACGAGGCCGTGCGCGTGTTCGCGGCCAACCTGCGCGATGTACTGCTCGCCGCACCTGCCGGGAACCGCGCCACCCTGGGCCTGGACCCGGGACTGCGGACCGGTGTGAAGGTCGCAGTGGTCGACGGCACCGGCAAAGTGGTTGCGACGGACACGATCTACCCGCACGCCCCGGCCCGGAAATGGGACGAGGCGCTGCGGACCCTCGTGGGCCTGGCGAAGAAGCACGGCGTCGAACTCGTCGCGATCGGCAACGGCACGGCGTCGCGGGAGACGGACAAACTCGCCGGCGAACTGATCAAGCAGCTGGGCACCGGATCAGAAACCAAACCGCAGAAGATCGTG
Organism: Arthrobacter sp. 10T413_2; assembly: GCF_056394205.1. Classification (NCBI taxonomy): domain Bacteria; kingdom Bacillati; phylum Actinomycetota; class Actinomycetes; order Micrococcales; family Micrococcaceae; genus Arthrobacter; species Arthrobacter sp. 10T413_2. Next base: position 12,773 of record NZ_JBFTHK010000105.1, read on the forward strand.
GTGTCCGAGGCGGGAGCATCGGTCTATTCGGCATCGGCGCTCGCTGCCGCCGAGCTGCCAGGCATGGACGTGTCCCTGCGGGGAGCCGTCTCGATCGCCCGGAGGCTGCAGGACCCGCTCGCTGAGCTCGTGAAGATCKAACCGAAGTCAATCGGCGTCGGGCAGTACCAGCACGACGTCACGGCCGCGAAGCTGGACCGCAGCCTGGACGCCGTCGTCGAGKACTGCGTKAACGCGGTGGGCGTGGACGTCAACACGGCCTCGCCGGCGCTGCTGAGCCGGGTGGCCGGCGTCGGACCCCTGCTGAGCGAGAACATCGTGGCCTACCGGAACGAGCACGGCCCGTTCGCGAAGCGCAGCGAGCTGAAGAAGGTCCCGCGGCTTGGCGCCAAGGCGTTCGAGCAGTGCGCCGGCTTCCTGCGGATCACCGGGGGAGCGGAGCCGCTGGATGCCTCCAGCGTGCACCCGGAGGCCTACCCCGTCGCCCGGAAGATCAAGGCGGCAGCGAAGGCCGGCCCGGCCTCCGCGTTGAACCCGCAGGACTTCGTGGACGGATCCTTCGGCCTGCCCACGGTGCAGGACATCATCGCCGAGCTCGAGAAGCCCGGCCGTGACCCCCGTCCGGCCTTCGCGGCGGCGGCGTTCTCGGAAGGGATCGAGAAGATCTCGGACCTCAGGCCCGGCATGGTGCTGGAGGGTACCGTGACCAACGTGGCGGCATTCGKCGCATTCGTGGACGTCGGCGTGCACCAGGACGGGCTGGTGCACGTGTCTGCGCTCGCCAACCGGTTCGTCTCCGACCCGCGCGAAGTGGTGAAGTCCGGGCAGGTGGTCCGGGTCAAGGTGCTGGAAGCCGATCCGGAGCGGAAACGCATCTCCCTCACACTAAGGCTCGACGACGGACCGACAGCTTCCGGCGGCAGCGCACCCTCGTCCAGGGGCCGGGCAGGCAACGGTCCCGGCACGCCTAAGCCTGACGCTTCGCGGGCAGTTCAGCCACGGCCAGCCCAGCCGCGGGCCGGTCAGCCCCKGAGTGGTCAGCAACAGGCAGGTCAGCAGCAGGGCAGGCCGCAACAGTCCCAGCMGCAACCGTCGGCCTCCCAGCCGAGGTCCAYGCCGTCGCCCGTCAACACCGCGATGGCGGAGGCGCTCCGAAAAGCAGGCCTCGGCAAGTAGCCGCACCCGGACGCTACTGCCATGCACTCAGTTACCGCTCATCGCTGAAGAGCTACCGCTCGGCGCATAAATAGTACGTTTGCTGACGATCTGCACCATGATTGCCGGAGGCAACGGTCTGCGTGAGTGACCCTTCGCCTCAGTGTGCTGGAGACCGACGTCGTTGACGAGCAGGGGGAACATTTATGGGCTGGCTGGACCGCGAACGAACCATCGCACCGCCGGGATTCAACCGGTGGCTCGTGCCGCCTGCGGCGCTCGCCGTGCACCTGTGCATCGGCCAGGCGTACGCGACGAGCGTCTATAAGAC
>NZ_JBFTHK010000106.1:0-14251 GCF_056394205.1 Arthrobacter sp. 10T413_2
ACGTCGGAGTGTCCGCCGATGTATTTGGTGGTGGAGTGCACCACGACGTCGGCGCCGAGGGCCAGCGGGTTCTGCAGGTAGGGCGAGGCGAAGGTGTTGTCCACGACGAGGAGGGCACCGGCGTCGTGTGCCACTGCGGCGAGGGCCGCGATGTCGGTGATCTTCATCATCGGGTTCGACGGCGTCTCCACCCACACCAGGCGGGTCTTGCCGCCGCCGGAGGCCGAACCGCCGGCGGCCACGGCCTTGGCGACGGCGTCGAGGTCGGACATGTCCACCGGCGTGTTACCGATGCCCCACTCCCCCAGGACCCGGCTGATGAGCCGGTAGGTGCCGCCGTAGGCGTCGTTGCCGAGCACGATGTGGTCACCGGGCCGGGTCAGGGCACGGATCATGGAGTCCTCGGCCGCCAGGCCCGAGCTGAAGGAGAACGCGGCGGTCCCGCCCTCCAGCGCGGCCAGCTGCTCCTGCAGGGCATCGCGGGTGGGGTTGGTGCCGCGGCCGTATTCGTAGCCGGCGCGCAGTCCGCCGATCCCGTCCTGCGCGTAGGTGGAGGAGAAGTGCACGGGAGGCACCACGGCGCCGGTGCGCGGCTCGAAGGCCTGGCCGGCGTGCACGGCGCGGGTGTTGAAGCCGGCCTTCTTCGCGGAAGAGCTTTCTGGCAGAGACATGGGACTCCTTGAACTGGTCAGTTGCTGAGGTAGGCGAGGAGGTCGTGGCGGGTCAGGATCCCCACCGGAGCGCCRACGAACGTCACCATAAGGGTGTCGGCGTCGGAGAGGAGTTCGCGGGCGGTCGAGATCGATTCGAGCGAGCCGATCACGGGCAGCCGGGCCTCCATGTGTTCGGAGATCTTGTCCGAGAGCTTGGCCTCGCCCCGGAAGAGCTTGGCCGTGAGCGTGCGTTCGTCCACGGCGCCAAGGACCTCGCCCATCACGACGGGCGGTTCCTGGGACAGGACGGGGATGTGCGAGACGCCGAACTCGTTCATGATGTTGATGACATCGCGGACGCTCTCGTTCGGGTGGATGTGGACGAGGTCCGGGAGTTCCMCGGTCTTGGCCTTGAGGATCTCGCCMACCGAGGCTTCGTCCCCGCCGGCCAGGAAGCCGTAGGAGCGCATCCACTGGTCGTTGAAGATCTTCGCGAGGTAGCCGCGTCCGGAGTCCGGCAGGATGACCACCACGACGGCGTCCGCCGGGAGGTCCCTGGCCACCTCCAGCGCGGCCACGACGGCCATGCCCGAGGACCCGCCCACCAGCAGGCCTTCTTCGCGGGCCAGCCGGCGCGTCATCGCGAAGGAGTCGGCGTCGCTGACGGCAATGACGTCGTCCGGGACGGACTTGTCGTAGTTGGCCGGCCACATGTCMTCCCCGACGCCCTCGACAAAGTAGGGTCGGCCCGTGCCGCCGGAGTAGACCGAGCCGGCGGGATCGGCGCCGATGATCTTAACGACGCCGCCCTCGGCGTCGGGACGTCCGGCGGAGACTTCCTTCAGGTACCTGCCGGTGCCGGTGATRGTGCCGCCGGTGCCGGCGCCGATCACGCAGTGCGTGATCCGGCCGTCGGTGTCGTTCCAGATCTCGGGCCCGGTGGTTTCATAGTGGCTCRCCGGGGCGGCCGGGTTGGAGAACTGGTCCGGCTTGTAGGCTCCCGGGATTTCGGTGACGAGCCGGTCGGATACGCCGTAGTAGCTTTGCGGGCTGTCCGGCGGGACGGCGGTGGGGGTGACCACCACTTCGGCGCCGTACGCCTGGAGCACGGCCCGCTTGTCTTCGCCGACCTTGTCCGGCACGACGAAGATGCAGCGGTAGCCCTTCTGCTGCGCCACGAGCGCCAGCCCGACGCCGGTGTTGCCGGAGGTGGGTTCCACGATCGTGCCGCCGGGCAGGAGCTTGCCCGTCCGTTCGGCCTCCTCGATCATCTTGACCGCGATCCGGTCCTTGATCGAACCGCCGGGGTTCAGGTATTCCAGTTTCACCAGGACGGTGGCTGCAATGCCGTCGGTCACGTGGTTGAGCTTGACGAGCGGTGTATGGCCGATGAGGTCCAGAACGGACGGGGCGTACTTCATAGGTACCAAGTTACCGTCTCCGGCGGACGGGCACGTCGGCGCAGTCCCGTCCCCTTGAGGTGCGACGATTGGGCGGTGAAGTGGATCGCCCGGCTGAAGAGGTTCAAGAGCTATGCGCTGCCGGCGGGCATGCTGCTGGCAGGGTGCGCGGCGCTGGCGTCCGGGCTGCTGCCGGTCCAGGCGTTCGACKAGCTGGCGGCGCGGACTGTGCCGGTTCTGGCGTTTGTCGTGGCAATGTCCCTGGTCACGGAGCTGGTGGATGACGCCGGGCTCTTCCGTGTGGTCACGGAGCGGCTGGCCGGCCTGGGCCGTGGCCGGGTGTTTCTGTTGTGGCTGCTCGTGATCGCCCTCGCCACCGTGTCCACGGTGTTCTTGTCGCTGGATACGACGGCGGTACTGGTKACGCCCGTMGTCGTGCTGCTGGCCGTTCACGCCCGGATTCCGGCGCTGCCGTTTGCCATGACCACGGTCTGGCTGGCKAACACGGCGTCGCTGCTGCTGCCAGTCTCCAACCTGACCAACCTGCTGGCGCAGGACCGGCTCAAGCTGAGCCCCGCCGCGTTCRCCTCGCTGGTGTGGGCGCCGGCCATGGTGGGCATCCTGGTGCCGCTGGTGCTCCTGTGGCTGGCGTTCCGGAAGGATCTGCGCGGCCGCTACGGGCCGCAGCCGATCCACAAAGTGCGGGACCGGGTGCTGCTGTACGCGGCGTCCGGGGTGATGGTGGTCCTGCTGCCGGCGCTGGTTTCCGGGATTCCGGTGCAGATCCCGGCKATCGCGGCGGCAGCCGTCCTGCTCCTGCTGTTTMTTTGGCGGCGCCGCTCCGCCCTGCGCTGGTCCATGATTCCGTGGCGGCCGCTCATGCTCACCTCCGGCCTGTTCATGGTGGTGGAGACCCTGCACGCGAACGGACTCACCCGTTTCCTGACCGGGATGGCCGGCACCGGGGACAGCCTGCCGGCGCTCCTGCAGATCGCCGCGCTGGGCACCGGGGCGGCCAACGCCGTCAACAACCTGCCTGCCTACCTGGCCCTGGAACCGGTGGGCGGCTCCCCTGCCCGGCTGGCGGCCCTGCTGATCGGGGTGAACCTGGGTCCGCTGGTCACCCCTTGGGCTTCGCTGGCCACGCTGCTGTGGCACGAGCGGCTCCGCGCACTCAACGTGGACATCCGATGGGGCGGCTTCGCCGTGGCCGGCGTCGTCGCCGTCGTCCTGGTAATCCCGCTGGCGGTCCTKGCGCTCTGGCTCAGCACAGGGATGCACTGATCTGCTGCGCCCGCCTGCCGGAACCGGTCAGCCCGGCACGTGAGTGCGCTACTCAGGCGCCGATGTCATTCCCGGGGTCCGCGCCGCCCTCCGGCGCCGCGTTCTGCCACAACCCCACCACGTTGCCTTCACTGTCCTTGAAATAGGCATTCCATCCCATCCCCGGGACCTCCAGCTTTTCACGGACCAMGGACCCGCCGCGGGCGKCGATGCTCGCCAGTGCGGCATCGATGTCGTCGACGTCGATCGTGACAACCGGCGCCGTAAGGTCCCCGCGCCGGAACAACCCGCCGTTGATGGACCCGGTGACGGCGGGCCGGCCGTGTTCGTCCATCGGCGTCGTCATGGCCAGGCTGTACTCCATCTCCGGCATGATCTGGAACCCCCAGCCGAAGATTGAACTGTAGAACTCCCGCGCCCGGTCCTCGTCGTCCGCGGGAATCTCGAAATGCACCACTCCACCGGCCATGATCTGCTCCTGGCGGCCCCGTTGCCCGGGCCAACGGCAGGACCGCCACATGGGTGTCCCAGCCGGATTCTAGCCCCGGAAACCCCGCAGACTTAGGGCCATTTGGCTCACCTGCCGGAACCTCCGGTGCGGGGCTGTCCGTCCGGCGTGGGAACATGTTCGGATGACCCTCGCAGACGTTCCCGCCGGCCATGCCGCCGCGGCGGACGCCTCTTTGCGGTGGCGGCCCGGCGGCCCCTTCGACCTGATGCAGACCCTCGGGCCGCTGCTGAGGGGGCAGGGGGACCCTTCCATCCGCACATCGCCGGGCGCCGTGTGGCTTGCGTTCACGACGCCGGCCGGCCCGGCGTCGCTTCGGCTCGTGTCCTCCGGGTCCCGGACCGATCCCGCCGTCGATGTCCAGTCGTGGGGCCCCGGCGCCGCCGAGGCCGCGGCCTCCGTTCCGCGCATGCTGGGCCGTGACGACGACTGGACAGCTTTTGATGAGCCGGCGTTCCACGCCACGCTCCCCCGCATGGTCGTCGAAGCCCGGCGCCGCAACCTCACCGTCCGGCTGCCCGCCACCGGACGGATGGTCGACGCGCTCGTGCCGACCATCCTGGAGCAGAAGGTCACCGTCATTGAGGCCMGCCGCGGCTACCGGTACCTGACGTACCGCTTCGGCACAGCTGCCCCGGGCGCCGGGACGGTGGCCCCGGCAAACCTCATGCTCCAGCCCACCCCGGGCCAGTGGCTGCGCATTCCGTCCTGGGAATGGCACAAGGCCGGGGTGGGTCCGCAGCGCTCGGCGGCTGTCATGCGGGCGCTGCGCTCCGCCGCCGCGCTGGAGCGGCTCGCCGGCCTCCCCGCCGCGGAAGCAGCGGCGAAACTGCAAACCATCCCGGGGATTGGAGTGTGGACGGCCGCCGAGGTGGTGCAACGCACGCACGGCTGCCCGGATTCAATCGCGGTGGGCGACTACCACCTCGCGGCCTACGTCGGCGCTGCCCTGACCGGTCACCGGACGGACGACGCCGGCATGCTCAGGCTTCTGGCGCCCTGGGCAGGGCACCGGCAGCGGGTGGTCCGGATGATCKGCCTCAGCGGCTTCCGCAAACCGACCTTTGGCCCGCGGATGACCATCCAGGACCACCGCGGTCACTAGTTCCCCCACCAGCGGGGCTGGCCGCGTTCCGGGGGCACTTTGACGCGGACACACCGCCAATCAGGGTGCCGGCGTCGAACACTGCGAGCAAAGTGCCCCCGGACGGAACCACCCCGCMACAAAACAACACGCCCGACCCGGCCACCACCAGCAACGCGGTTAGAGCCCGAGGCGGGCCGCGGCTTCCTGGCGCATGTCCACCTTGCGGATCTTGCCGGAGACGGTCATGGGGAAGCTTTCCCGGACGTCGACGTAGCGCGGAATCTTGTAGTGCGCCAGCTTGCCGCGGCAGAACTCGGCCAGGCCGGCGGCATCCAGCGGCGCGGCCCCGGATTTCATGATGACGCAGGCCATCAGTTCCTCGCCGTACTTGGCGTCCGGGATGCCGATCACCTGCACGTCCTGGATGTCCGGATGGGTGTAGAGGAATTCCTCGATTTCGCKCGGATAGACGTTCTCGCCGCCGCGGATCACCATGTCCTTGATCCGGCCCTCGATCACCACATACCCGTCCTGGTCCATCCGGGCGAGGTCCCCGGTGTGCATCCACCCCTCGGCGTCGATCGCCTCGGCGGTCTTGTCCGGCTGGTTCCAGTACCCCAGCATCACGGCGTAGCCGCGCGTGCAGAGTTCGCCGATCCCGCCGCGCTCCAGCACCTCCCCCGTGGCCGGGTCCACGATCCTGCTCTCCAGGTTCGGCATGGTCCGGCCCACGGTCTCGGTCCGTTGGGCCATCGTGTCCACGCTCCGGGTCATCGTGGACACCGGCGAGGTCTCCGTCATCCCGTAGCAAATGGCGACGTCTTTCATGTTCATTTCGGAGATGACGCGGTTCATCACCTCGATCGGGCACAGCGATCCGGCCATGACGCCCGTGCGCAGGGTCGAGAGGTCGTAGGAGGCGAAGTCCGGCAGGGCGAGCTCGGCGATGAACATGGTGKGCACCCCGTAGAGGGACGTGCCGCCGAAGTCCTGCACGGCTTCCAGCGCCGCAGCGGGTGAGAACGACCGGCCGGGGATGATCGTGGCGGCTCCGTGGCTGAGCGCCGCCAAGTTCCCGATCACCATTCCGAAGCAGTGATAGAACGGCACCGGGATCACGACKCGGTCGTGTTYGGTGTAGCCGAGCTGTTCGCCGATCGAATAGCCGTTGTTGAGGATGTTGTGGTGCGTCAGCGTGGCGCCCTTGGGGAAGCCCGTGGTGCCGGAGGTGTACTGCAGGTTGATGGGGTCGTGCGGGTCCAGCACAGCCATGCGCGCCTGCAGCGCGGAGTGTCCGACGTCGTCAGCCCGCTTGAGCAGTTCGGCGTATGTYCGCTCCGCCTCGTCCTGGGGTTCGCCGGCGGTGAGACCTTCCGCGCCGGCGTCCGGGAGGAAGACGAGCTCGCGCAGCTCCGGGCAGGCTGCCAACGCCTGGCGTGCCATGCCGGTGTAGTCGCTGTTCCTATCCGACGGCGCCGTGACCAGCATGCGCATGCCGCTCTGTTTGACCACGAACTCGAGCTCGTGGCTGCGGTAGGCGGGGTTGACGTTGACCAGGATCGCCCCGGTCTTCGCCGTCGCGTACTGCAGGATGGTCCACTCGGCACAGTTGGGACTCCAGATGCCGATCCGCTCGCCCTTCGCGACGCCCAGGGCCAGGAGCGCTCGGGCCAGGCGGTCGACGTCGTCGTTMAGCTTGGTATAGCTCCACCGCCGGGCCTCATCGCCGGGCACTGCGGCCGCCTCGATCAGKGCATCGTGATACGGGAACCGCGCCGCGATCCGTTCGAAGTTCGCGCCAATGGTTTCCTCGAGCAGCGGGACGTCAGTGTCCCCGCCTGTGTAAGCAAGCATGGTGTGACGCTACCTTGTGCGCGGAGGCAAGAGAAGAGCAAAGCTTGGAAGTCCTATGAAATTTTCCGGTCATCTTCCGGTGCCGGCGCGGACGCCCGGTAGGGTAATTGCCATGAGCGCACCCATTGACCTCCTGGCCACCTTCATCCCCAACGACGGCGAATTCTTCCGCGTGAAGCTCGCGCTGGAGATCGCGATTGACGAGGTGGTCAACGAGCCCGGTTGTATCCGMTACGAGCTCACCGAGGCCAACGAGGACAAACTCGTACTGACCGAACGGTGGKCAAGCCAGGAGGACCTGGACAAGCACTCGAAGGGCACGGCCGTGCAGGACCTGAACGAATCCCTCAGCGCGCTGCTGGCCCAGCCTGTCATCCTCGAAAAGCTCTGACCCACCACTCCAACGACAACGCGGGGGCACTCCGCGCCCATCCGTGAAGGATTTATGGGCGCGGAATGACCCCGCGTTGCTTGCGTTTGTGGAGGTTTAGGCGTCCGGGATCTGGGTGCCGTCCTGCGTGTCCGCCGAGGCAGCGGCCTCGGCCTGGGAGCGGGCAACATGCGCGTGGACTTCTTCCATGTCCAGGGCCTTGACGGCGTCTACCACCTGCTCCAGCTGCTGGGCGTTCAGGGCGCCGGGCTGCGAGAACACCAGGACCTTTTCGCGAAAGGCCATCAGCGTGGGGATCGAGGTGATGCCGGCCTCGGCAGCGAGCTGCTGCTCGGCCTCGGTGTCCACCTTGGAGAAGACCACGTCCGGGTGCTTCTCGGAGACTGCTGAGTACGTGGGGCCAAACTGCTTGCACGGGCCGCACCATTCGGCCCAGAAATCGACGAGGACGATGTCGTTATCCTCGACGGTCGATGCGAACTGTTCACCTGTGATGTCTACGGTAGCCATGAGTCAACGGTACGGGAGCAGGCCGGGAATGTCCCCGGCATTTCGCTGTTGGCACATCCTGGCCGGCGCGTGCGCCCGCCAGGTCCAGGCGGGTGCGTCCGTCAGGCCCAGGCGTGCGGGGCCGGACGCCTGGCGCCGGGCAGGGCATTGGTTTCGCGCCATTCGTGGATCCATTCGGGCAGCTCCAGCTCCGCCGGCGGGGCGCCGAATTCGCGGATGATTTCCTCCTGACTGACGGGCTTGCCCTCGCTGACCAGCCGGGTCGCGATGTAGGCGCGGGCATAGACTTCGCCGTCCACCACCATCCGCTGCTCGAAGTAGATGGCTTTTGAGTCAAGGCCGATGATCTTGGATTCGATGGTGTACTGCTGCCAGAGCTGCAGCGAACGGCGGAAGGCGATGGTTTCCCCCGCGGCCACGGGGGTCCAGCCCCGGCGGCGCATCTTCTTCCAGGTTCCGCTGCGGGCCATGAGGTCGAAGCGCCCGAGGTCCATGAGCGAGAAGTACATGCCGTTGTTGACGTGCATGGCGATGTCGATGTCCGTGGGCAGCACGCGCAGCGGCAGGGACGAGCTGTCCCAGATGCTCAGCGGAGGGCGGCACGAGGACGTGAACAGCAGCAGGAGGGTGCGGAGCAGGAGGTGCATGAGGCAATGTTACCCGCGAGTAACAATCGTGCCAAGGGTGCGGCCCAAGGTGCCCGGCGTCCGCAGGCTAGCTGTGTGCGGACAGCACCGAGACGGTGGCCTTGGGTCCGGCGCCGCGAATCGTCCAGCAGTTCCCGGTGCCAATCACGTCCAGTTGCTGCAGGTCGGCGTGGTGCAGTACCAGGGCGGTGTTCTCATCGACGGCGGCCGCATGGTCCACGAGCCCCTTCGCCACGGCACCGACGGCCCGGCTGAGTGTTCCGGCCTGCGCGGCATGGACGTCGACGGCGAAGGGCACCAGGCCCAGACYGTCGCGGATCTCCACTTCCTCGAGCCCCTCGGAGCAGTCGATCGCGCAGACCTCGGTGCCCCTGATCCGGTAGCCGCCCACGATCGCCCGYGCCGGGGCCACCATCGCCCCGGCGGAGAACCCCATGTACGGCACACCCTCCGAGACCGCACGGCGGATGGCCTCCGCGGACGGCAGGAGGCCCTCCAGGTAGGCCGGCGTCGGGCCGCCCCCGACCACGATTCCGTCGACGTCGTCGAACGCGGCCGGATTCGCCTCTTTGTTGAAGCGGAGCAGGACCGGGAGCACCTTGCAGTCGATCCGGGATTCCAGCGGCCCCACATAGGCGGGCAGGAAATACTCAGAGCTGCCCTMGTGGTCAAACAGAACGACGGCGACGCGCGGAACCCTGCCGGGGGCCCGGTGCCGGAGTTCCCTGACGAACCGGTCGAAGACGGCGGGAATGGTCACGGTGTCCGGGCCTCCGCCGACAAGGATGATGGTCATGGCTTCAAAGTACCCGGATCCGAAGCAATCGCAATGGGCCCGGCGCGCCTGCACCAGCCTTGGCCGACGCCTAACTTGCTCGCCGCCTACGCCGCGGGGCCGGGCGAGGCGGGTGGCGTCGCCGGAGTCCGTCGGTGCGCGGACAGAACCGGGCCGACCGACGCGGCGGCCCCAAAGCTTCTGTAGCGATTGACCGGCACGGACGGGGAGGAACATAATCGGAATCGGTACTAGCTTCACAACACGACTGCGCCGACCATGAGGCCGACGACAGAGCATTCAACGGAAAGCGGTCGGAACTATGACTACTGCCCATCATCCTGTTGCTTCGACTGGCTGGACCGGCTGGGTCCGTTTCGCCRGAGTAATTCTGATCATCAACGGCGTTTTCAGCGGCCTTCAAGGCCTCGTCGCTCTCACCGGTCCTGACACCTACTATTTGGCGACCCCAGGCACGTTGTTCATCTTCGACGCGAAGGGGTGGGGCTGGTGGAATCTAGCTCTCGGGGCGCTCTTAATCCTCACCGCCGTMGCGCTCTTCTCCGGTGCAACGTGGGCTCGAGTCGTTGGTGTTGTMGTTGCGGGCTTCAGCGCGGTCGTTCAACTKATGCTCATTCYGGCGCAGCCGTGGTGGTCCGTCATCGTCATCGCCATGGACGTGCTGATCATCTACGCGATCATCGCCCACGGCGAGGAACTTAAGGCTGAGCAGGCGCCTCCGCCAGCCAACCCGTAGGGCACCGACGCGATCAGTCAGCCGCAATCAACTCCACTTCGTAGCCGTCCGTGTTCACGAGGTAGGCGGCGAAGTGGCCGGGGCCGCCTGCGTGCGGGTATTTGTCCGGAAACAGTTCGGTCCAGCCCAGGTTACGGCCCTCGGCCGCCATGGCGTMGACCTGATCCCGGGTCCCCGCGCTGAAGGCCAGATGGTTCAGCCCCGGCGCGGTGCGGTCGTGTACGTTCCCGTTCAGGGCCGGAGATTGCTCGACGACGATATACGTGGGCCCCCGCCGCCAGCTGCACCCGTGACCCCAGTCCTGGTAGGCCTCGTAGCCCAACCGGCCCAGGAGCCAGCCCCACTGGTCCCTGGCCCGCTCAAGGTYCGGCACCCAGAGCTCAACATGGTGCAGGGCGCCAAAGGACGCGGGTGCACCCGGGACGGCGGCCATCAGAACAGGATCCGCTGAAAGAGGACGTGGTCCTGCCAGGACCCGGCAATCCGGAGGTACCTGGGGGCCAGGCCGATTTCTTCGAAGCCGGCCCGTTTCAGGATTCGCTGGGATGCGGCGTTGTGCGGGAGGGTGGCGGCCTGCAGCCGGTGCAGTCCGAGCTCGGCATGGGCGGCCCCGACGGCGAATTCCACGGCGGCCGAGCCAATCCCCTGACCGGTCATGTCCTTGTCCACCCAGTAGCCGAGGTGGGCGCTAAGGAACGGCCCCCGGACAATCCCGCTGAGGTTCATCACCCCTACGATGCKGGAACCGTCCACGAGAACCCACGGCACGTCCGATCCCGCGATGAACAACCCGAGTTTGGACTCGATGCTGGCGGCCTGCCCGTCGGCGGTGAAGAATTCCTCGGCCCGCACAGGTTCCCAGGGCGCCAAATGCTCCCGGTTCCGGAGGTAGGCCTCGGCCAGCCGGCCGGCGTCGGACCTGTGCAGCACCCGCACGCGCACTGTGCCCGTCAAAGCGATGCTGTTCTCGGTCATCCGGCGACTCTAACCGTCATGCCGAACGGCTTCAATCTACGGCGCGGCAGCGCGGGAATGGTCTTCATGCGTCGGCGCCCCGGTTGGCTTGGCCGGGCCCGGCGGTCAGTTTCAGCGGCCGGGTTTGAGTTTCCGCCAGCCGCCGGCCCGGTTGTCCGCGATGATCTGCCGGAGCATMGCGGTGAGGGCCTGCMCGGGGATGGATTCGCCCTAGCGGAATGCGATAGTGCGTGCGGTCTTGTTGTCGTGCCCGCCCGTGATGATCCCCTCCGGGTCCGGGACTATTCCGCCGTCGTAAAGGAAGACATTGACGTGGTCCTTGGCCGTCAGGAGGGCGCAGATGTTGCCGTCGAGGACGAAGTAGGGCTGAGTGGTGCGCTTGATGGTCTCGGCGAGGGCCGGGTCGGCGGCATGGACAAGTTCGCGCACCTGGCGGCAGATCTCTTGCTGCCAGTCCGGCAGTGCCGCGATGAACGCGTCCACCCGGGTGTCTCGAAGCGGGAGGTTGTCAGCCACCGTCGTCGTCCTCGTTCGCGTCGGCACCGTGCACGGTGACGCTCTTCACGCCGGGCACGTCCAGAAGGTAAGGGACGAGCTCGCGCAGCGGTAGGTGCCCGTGGAAGCGGATGTCCATGAGGACGATCGGTTTTTGTTCGGTTCCCGCTTTGCTGGTGCTCAGGATCGAGGAGCTGAAGCCCATGTTGGTGGCGATTGCCAAGACCTCCCTGAGCACGCCCTGGTTGTCGGCGTAGCCCAGGTGCAGGATCTTGTTGGCGTCCTTGGTGGGGATCCTGCGGACCCCGGGAGAGACCACATACAGGGTGATGAGGTGGAAGGCGGTCAGCGAGATTGCCAGGGAAAGCATCCCGGCCCCGCATGCCATGCCCACGGCGGCCGCTACCCAGATGCTCGCGGCCGTGGTGAGGCCCCGGACAACGTTCCGTCCCTTGAAAATCACGCCGGCGCCGAGGAAGCCGATGCCGCTGACGATTTGAGCGGCAATGCGGGCCGGGTCCATGGTGGCCCCGGGGGCYAGTGCGGCGGAGAACCCGTAGGCGGAGATGAGAGTGAAAGTGCACGATCCGAGGCCGACCAGGACATGGGTGCGGTAGCCCGCGACCTTTTGCCGGACCTGCCGCTCGACGCCGATCAGGGAGCAGAGGACAAAGGTCGCCAGCAGGAGCCCGATTTCCACCAATGTGGTCGGGGTATATAGCCCGTATGCGTCCTGCATCCGCCCTCCGACTCGGCCCGAGAGCGGCGCCCGGTCGTTTCTGAGGTGCGCCAACGGCTCTCGAAGTTGATACTACCGCCGCCCCCGTATGGGGAACAGGGCGGGGAACAGGGGCGGTTCGGCTGTGTTCACGTGGCCAGATCCCGGCGCCGCCAGCCGGCGTAGCCGAGCGCGGCCAGCGCCGCGGCCGTCACGGTAAGTCCCAGCACCGGCCACACGGAGCCGGAATCCAGTGGGAGCAGCGGTGAATGCCGGAACGGGGACAGCTCCATCACCCACTCCGGGGCGTTCCACAGGACGCCAAACTCGCCCAGGGCCACGAAGAGCAGCAGCAGTCCCCAGACGGTCCCGGTGAGCCTGGGCGCCCAGCCGAACACGGCCAGAACTACTGAGGTCATGACCCAGGCCGCGGGGATCTGCGCGGCGGAGGCCACCGTGATGCGCCCCAGCTGATTTCCGTCGGACAGGACCATGGCGGCGCCAGCCCCGACCGACAATCCGGACAGCAGCATGAGCACGGCGACGCCGGCGAGCGCGAAGGCGAAATGGCTTGTCGCCCACCGCGGCCGGGTGGTGGCCGTGCCCAGCAGCGCCTCCACGTGGCCGTCCGTTTCCTCGTCGCGGAGCCGGTTGGCCGCGGACAGCCCGTAGGCAGCGGCAAGCAGTCCCATGATGCTGATCTCTGCAGCGATGAAGGCGTCCGTCATGGCCTGGGTTCCGCCCAGCATCCTGATCAGGTCCTGGGCGTTGGGGGAACTCAGCAGGTCCGTGACGTTGCCGGCCAGCGATCCGATCACGACGCCGAACGCCACGAATGCCACCGCCCACGCCGCAAGGAGACGGAGCTGGAGGCGCACGGCGAGGTCCCAGACGCCGTTGAGTGAGCCGCGCGCCGGGCCCGGGCGTTCCTCCCGCAGCCCAGAGCCGAGGTCCCGGCGGGCACGAAGGGCCAGCGCGACCGGCACGAGGGCTGCGCAGAGTGCCAGCGGCAGGGCTAGCACCCACCACCGGTCTCCGGCAAAGGCCCGGATCTGCTGGTTCCAGCCGATCGGCGAAAGCCAGGACAAGGCTGACGGCCCCGGCTCTGCGAGATCCCCCACCGCGCGCAGCGCGTAGGTCACCGCGACGACGCCGAGGCTCAGTCCCGTGGCGGCCCGCGCACTGGTAGTCAGCTGGGCGGTCACCCCGGCCACGGCGCTGAAGGCCATGCCGGTGGCGGCCCAGCCGAGTCCGAACGCGAGCGAGCCGGCGGCGGGAAGGCCGCCGGCGGCCAACGTCACGGCCGTGACCAGCCCGAGGACAAGGCTCGCGCCGAAGCTGATGGCGAGGGCCGCGGCGAGCGGGGCATCGCGCCCCAGACGCCCTCCGCCGAGGAGCTCGAGCCGCCCGGACTCTTCGTCGCTGCGCGTATGCCGGATGGTGATGAACACCATGAGGACGGCGAGGATGGCGGCCATGAACGCCGTGTACTTGATCAGGGACAGCGCGCCCAGGGACGTGGGGTCGTAGACCCTGCCGAACAGTGCCACCAGCGATGCCGTGGCGTTCAGGGCGGTCGCGGCTTCGACCCGGCTCCCGACATCGGGGTAGAGCTCGGCACCGGCCGCGGCGGTTGAATAGGTCGTGACGGCGAATCCGGCGATCCATGCCKGCAGCAGCCAGCGGTCGCGCCGGAGTCCGAGCCGGATCAGGACGCCCGTCCCCGCCAACGTTTCACGCATCACCGGGCCGCCCGCTGCTYGCCCCGGCCGCAACCGCGGGCACCRCCGTGCCGTAGTGGCGCAGGAAAAGGTCTTCGAGGGTTGGCGGCTGGCTGGTCAGCGCGAGGAGCCCGGCGTCGGTCAGGGCCCGCATCAGCGGGGCCAGGCCGGACGGTTCCACCTGGGCGCTGACCCGATGGTTCGTGATGACGACGTCGTGGACCCCCGGCAGGGCATCCAACCCTGCCGGTACGGCCGCGACGTCGGCGGTGACGGAGGTCCGGGTGAGGTGCCTGAGCTCCTCAAGCCGCCCGGTCTCCACCACCCGGCCCTCACGGATGATGCTGACACGGTCCGAAAGCGCCTCGGCCTCGCTCAGGATGTGGCTGCTGAGCAGGACTGTGCGGCCCTGGTTGCGCAATTCCCGGACACATTGGCGGAAGGCGTCCTCCATGAGCGGGTCCAGGCCGCTGGTG
>NZ_JBFTHK010000107.1:0-14229 GCF_056394205.1 Arthrobacter sp. 10T413_2
TGGCTCTTCTGGCGGGCTCAGAACAGCCATAACTGCCAGCGCATCGTGTTGAAGGGGTCAGCCGCCGACGAAACGGTCCCGCCCGGCCCGGTACCCGAACACGGCGGCCAGCGAGCMCACCAGCAGGAACAKCACGCCCGCCGCGGCAAAGGATCCGGTGGCCTGGTGGAGCTGGCCGACCAGGAGGGTGCCGCTGGAGCCAAGCCCGTAGCCCACGCCCTGCATCATGCCGGAGAGGTGGGACGCGGTGTGCCCGTCGCGGGTGCGGACCATGATCAGGGTCAGTGCGGCGGCGGTCAGGCTACCCTGGCCGAGGCCGAGCAGGCCGGTCCACAGCCAGAGGAATTCGGTGGGACCGAAGATGCTCAGCGCGAACCCTCCCCCGGTCATGAGGGCCACCACCGTGTTGATGGCGCGCTGGTCCCGGAAGCGTGTGGCCAGCGCCGGCGCGAACAGGGAGCCCAGCATCTGCAGCACAATCGAGGCCGCGACGATCAGGCCGGCGGTGCCGCCGTCCACACCCCGTTCGCGCAGGATCGGGGCCAGCCAGGCGAAAACGCTGAAGGACATCATGGCCTGCAGGACCATGAAGAGGGTCACCTGCCACGCGACCGCCGAGCGCCACACATTTACGCCGCCGTGTGAAGTCTGGTGCCGGGCGTGCCGCTGCMGGATGGCCAGCGGCAGGAACAGGAGAAGAACGACGCCGGCGGGCAGCGCCCAGAACCAAAGCGCGGCTGTCCACTGCCCGGTTGCCCGGAAAACGGGGAAGGTGAAGCCTGCACCCAGGGCAGCCGAGGCGCAGATCGCCGTGGTGTAGAGGCCTCCCATGAGGCCCAGGCGGTGCGGGAAGTCGCGCTTGACGACGCCGGGCAGCAGCACGTTGCAGAGCGAAATCGCGGCGCCGCACGCGGCGGTTCCGGCGAACAGGGCTGGCAGGTGACCGGCTCCCGGCAGCTCCACCGGCCGCAGCAGCAGCCCTCCAGTGAGCACCGCCATGGCACCGAGCAGCACACGCTCGGCGCCGAAGCGGCGAGCCAGGACAGGGGCGAGCGGGGCGAAGACCCCAAGCAGGGTCACCGGCACCGTGGTGAGGACGACGACGGCCCAGCTTGGCAGCCCGGCGTCCGCTGTCACCTCGGGCAGGACCGCGGAGAAACTCGAAAACACCGTGCGGAGGTTCAGCCCGATCAGGACCAGGCACACGCCCAGGTAGGCCAGGCTGCGGCGGCTGCCGACCCGGGTGGGTTCCGCCGCGGGAACGTCGTCGATCTCGGCGTCCACCAGCAGGCCAGGGCGGTCGTCGATCCCGATGCCGCTGACAGTGGGGTCCTGGGAGCTTTTCGGTACAGTCACGGACCCCATTCTGGCAGGCCCTTCGCCGGCTGCCGTGTCACCGTCGTCACTGTCCGCCCAATCCTGCCGATCACTTCGGTCGCCGGGTCTCCACTATTCTGGAAGGGATGAGTGAATCCCCAGAATCCCCCGAAACGTCGGAGCCCGGCGCCCCGGACGAGACACAGTTGCCCCGCCCCGTGACCCCGGGCAGCCAGGCCTCGTTCGGCACGTACGGGGGCCGTCCGGTCAGCTTCGTTCGCCGCGGCACACGCTTGCAGGGACGCCGGCAAGCCGCCTGGGAGGAGCACGCGGACCGCTGGGCGGTGGAGGTCCCGCGCCACGTCGCCAACACCTCGGTGCACCCGGACTACGTCTTCGATGCCGAAGCCGAATTCGGCCGCAAGGCTCCGCTTATTGTGGAGATCGGTTCCGGGCTGGGCGACGCCGTCTGCCACGCCGCCGAGGAAAACCCGGACAAGGACTTCCTGGCCGTGGAGGTCTACACCCCCGGCCTGGCGAACACCCTGATCAAKATCAACGGCCGCAAGCTGAGCAATGTCCGGGTGGTGGAGGCGAACGCCCCCGAGGTGCTCGCCACCATGCTGCCGGCCGGTTCCGT
The DNA here is from genome assembly GCF_056394205.1 of Arthrobacter sp. 10T413_2. Classification (NCBI taxonomy): domain Bacteria; kingdom Bacillati; phylum Actinomycetota; class Actinomycetes; order Micrococcales; family Micrococcaceae; genus Arthrobacter; species Arthrobacter sp. 10T413_2. The sequence goes on from NZ_JBFTHK010000107.1 coordinate 1,958, forward strand.
CACGGAACTGTGGGTGTTCTTTCCGGATCCGTGGCACAAGTCCCGGCACCACAAGCGCCGCCTCATCCAGCCGGCCTTCGCCGACCTCGCGGCCCGGGCCATCAGGCCCGGCGGCATCTTCCGGATCGCGACCGACTGGTCCAACTACGCCGTCCACGTCCGCGAGGTCATGGCGGGCTCCGCGGAGTTCGAGAACCTGCACGAGGGTGAGCGCGCCGGCGCGGAAAGCCCCCTGACCCAGGTATGGGAATCCGGCGTCGAATCCCGGGTGGGCGGAGCGCCCGTCAAGGAGGGCCGGGCGCCGGTCAGCACCGAACATACCGGACCCAACGAAGGCGTCGACGGGACCGGCGGCTGGGCGCCTCGGTTTGAGGGTCGGATCCTCACCAGCTTCGAGAACAAGGCCCACGAAGCCGGGCGCCTGATCTTCGATCTCAGCTACCGCCGCCGCTAGGCAGAACCTGCTCGCGAGAATCTGTTCCTGAACGCCTGCGCGTGGCACGATTACGGAAGAAGTTCGGTTATCGGGGCCGCCAGCGTTCCGGAACGGGGCTCGCCAGTTAGTACTAAGGAACGATCATCAAAGAAGAAATGAAGGACGCCGCGGACGTCGCCGAGGAAGTCACCAATTCCAAGCCGCTCGAAGTAGTGGCTCGGGCCGGGTTCGCCGTGTCGGGACTGCTGCACTTCCTCATCGGGCTGGTCGCAATCCGGCTCGCCATGGGCGGCCAGGGCCAGGCCGACGTCAGCGGCGCMGTGGAAGAACTGGCCGGGCAGCCGGCCGGGCCGTTGCTGCTCTGGACCTCGTTTGCCGCCTGCGTGGCACTGGCCATCTGGCAGGCCAGCGACGCCATTTTCGACTTCGAGCACCTGCCCACCAAGAAGAAGGTCGGCAAGAAGCTCAAAGCCGGCCTGCAGGCCGTGGTGTACACCGGGTTCGCCCTCACCCTGGCCTCGGTCGCCACCGGCGCACACGCCGACCACCGCCAGTCAACCAGCGACCTGACCATCAACCTGATGAAGGCGCCCGGCGGCGTCGCACTCCTGATTGTCATCGGCGCCGCCGTGGCCGTCACGGGGATCGTCTACGCGATCCGCGGCTTCCGGAAATCCTTCATCAAGTACCTGCGCATGCCGTCCCAGAAGCAGGCGCGCACCGCGGTGACGGTCATCGGCGTCGTGGGCTACGCCGMCAAGGGCTTCGCCCTGCTGCTGGTGGGCCTGCTCATCATCATCGCCACCGTGAAAGCCCACCCGGAAGAGTCCACCGGGCTCGACGGCAGCCTCAAGGCCCTGCGCGAGCAGCCGTTCGGCGTGTATCTGCTGGCCGMCGTCGGGGTCGGCCTGATCTGCTACGGCATCTACATGGCGGTGCGCGCCAAGCTCGCGAAGATGTAGGGCCCGGGCGTGACCTGCCCGGGCCCTTGCCGGAACGGTCTCGGCTAACCCTGCGGCACGGCGATGACGGCCACAGTCTGCTGCTGCTCATTGCGCATCTCGACGCTGGCGATCTTGGCCAATTGCACCGGCGTCGCCCCGGTGATCCGGACCTTTCCGGTGGGCGTGGCCGTCCATGCGCAGGCGCGGTCTTCGCCGCCGTCGCGGTCCTTCACCCACAGCGAGAGGGTTCCGTCGACGGGCAGGCTGCGGGCGTCCACCGCCAGTTCGGTGCCCCAGGTCTTCTTGACGAGTCCCACCGTGACCTCCAGCCCGCTGCTGGCCGTCACAGAGTAGCTAGCGTCAGGTTTGGCCGGMTGGTTCAGCAGCGGACCGGCCAGGATCCCCAGCGCCAGGCATGCGGCGGCGGCGCCGCCCACGGCCGCCACCCACCGGCGCCGCACCGTCCGGCGCCGGCGGCCGAGCTCGTCGAGCAGCCTGCGCGGGACCGGCACGGGTTCCGGCCGAACAAGCGCCCGGTCCCGTGCGTCCGCAGCCGCCGCCGTGAGTGCGACGGCGTCGGGCACCGGGACCGCGTCGAGCAGCGCGGGGAGGCTGGCGAGTTCGTCCAGTTCCTGCCGGCAGTCCGCACAGACGGCCAGGTGCTGTTCGAAGGCGGCGGCCTCGGCCGGTTCCAGCCCGCCGAGCAGATACGCGCCGAGGAGCTCGTGCAGCCCGCCGTCGTTCACCGCTGCACACCCATCTCGTCGAGAATTGTCCGCAGGGCCCGCACGGCGTAGAACGYCCGGGACTTCACCGTCCCGCTGGGGATCTTCAATTGGGCGGATGCCTCCTGGACCGTGCAGCGGCGGTAGTGAAGCGCCACCAGGACGTCGCGGTGCTCCGCGCTGAGCCGCAGGAGCGCCTCCTCCATCAGGACCTTGTTGAGTAGATCGTCGATGCGTCCGGCGGCGCCTGCGCCGTCGGTGGGGTCCGGAACTTCGCGGTCGCCGGTTTCCTGCGGGCGCCGCTGGGCCTTGCGATAGTTGTCGATCATGATGTTCCGGGCCGTCCGGAACAGGTAGCTGCGCAGGCTGCCGGTGATCTGCGGCGCCTGTTGCCAGACCCGCAGCACTGTCTCCTGGACGACGTCGTCGGCGAGCTGCGGGTCCCGGGAAGCGCTGAGGACGAACCGCTTCAAGGCCGCACCGTGGTCGCGGTAGATGGCGGCCACGACGTCCTCGTCCAGCGGCATGCCCCACCTCCCGGGAATTGTGCTCTGCCCCCTGTAAGACGTACGGGCGCGCCCAATAGTTCAGTGTGCCCCGCGTCTGCGCTGACATGAACAGGGACGTGTCCACGACAGCCCCAAATGAACCATTCCGCATGCCCCATACGTCTTAGCAAGTAGCGCCGGCCTGGCGAGTCGGGCTGGCTCGAGTCAAGGAGCAGCAATGAAGAAGCACCTCAGCCTAGGCTTGTCCGCGTTCGCCCTTGCCGCGCTATTGTCCGGCTGTGGCGGCGCGACCTCGACGGCGCCGACGTCGGCAGCGCCGGCCMCCTCCTCGGCGGCCGCGTCCACTCCCATGGAGTCGTCCGGCAGCGCGGCGGCGAGTTCGACGCCCATGACCGCGGCGGAGCTCAAGACAGCCGCGTCCACGGCAGGTCAGATCGTGGTGGACGCCAAGGGCATGAGCGTCTACGTCTTCACCAAGGACATGAAGGGCGGCACTACCAGCGCCTGCACCGGCGACTGTGCGGCCTCGTGGCCCGCTGTCACGACGACGTCGGCTGCCCCCGCCGTTGAYGGCGTCACCGGCACGGTCGGAACCATCGCCACCCCTGACGGGAAGAAGCAGATGACCATCAACGGGATGCCCCTCTACTACTTCGGGAAGGACCAGGCCGCCGGAGACATCCTGGGCCAGGGCGTCGGCGGGGTCTGGTACCTCGTGACACCGTCCGGTGAGATGATCAAGGCCGCGGCGGGCGGCTACTAAAAGGCCCGCGGGRAGGCCTCCGGGCCGCAGTGAGGGGTCGCCGGCAGTGGCAGTCTCGGCGGCAGCGCGCAATGGCGCCGCCACCGAGACCGAAGAGAAAGCCCTTTAGGCGTCGGCCTCCTCGAACTCCACGGCCGCGAGGATCTCGTTGGTCCGCGGGTTCAGCATGAACGCCTCGTCGTCGTCTTCGAGCATGAGGAATTCGCCCTGTTCGGTGGTGAAGTGCCAGGCCAGGGTGGTCTCCCCGTTGTGCTCATAGTTGGGATCGCCCATGGTGATCCGTTCCAGGCTGTGCCCGGCGATGTCGCACAGCTCCCGGATAATCTGTTCGAACTCCGGCGCGTCCAGAAGGGCTTCGGCCGCGGCGGCGGCCTGGCGCTCTGCGAGGTCGGGGATGCGGGCCACCCTGCCGGCGATGTGGGCATCGAGGTCGTCGTCGGCAAGGACCAGCAGGTCCGGCTGGTCGCGCAGCCACGCGGCGTTCAGTGCCACGATGTCCTCCGCTGCGAGGACCGAATCGAATTCCCCGTCCAGGTCTTCAATGCGCCGCACGGCGTCGGAGACGTCATCCTCCGGGTCGTCGGCCTCCGTGTCGCCTCCGGCGACCCAGCTGCTGCCGCCGTCGAGGTAGGTGTCGACGTCGGTGTCGGTCAGGGCGCCGAAAGCCGCCACCGTGCGGTTGAAGAGGTCCAGATGCGCGGCCGCGCCCATGCCCGCCAGCCCTTCCCGGACATAGGGATCGATTTCCTCGCGTTCCGGCGCGGTGAACACGTACTGCGCGAAGCCGCCAGCCTGCGCCTGCGTCAGGTAGAAGTCCACGTAGTAGCTGCGCAGCGCGGTCGGGGAGATCTCGTCCACATGCAGCAACTCCTCGAACATGGCGTTGACCACGTTGACGTTGGCGTCGACGACGTCCTCGTTGCCACCCCTGAGGCTTTCCGTCGTCAGCACGGTCGGGTAGCTGTGGGCGGACTGGGTGGTGGGCTCACCGTTGGTCATGCGAAATCCTTACTGCTGGAACTGCTGATACTCCGGACCCCTCCACGGTAGGTCCGTCGTCCCTGCCGGCAGCCATGCCCCAGTTGAACGTCAGGCGAAGTTTGGGGGATGTTCCCCCGGCGGCCGGCGACGTTCCGGGGACCTTAAAGGCTCGCTAAGATGGATCAGATGACCTCCTGCCGAAAGTAGCGCGCACATGCCATCCCATCCGGACGAGAGTGCGGCACTGGCAATTCAGACTCCCGCGATCAACGACCGCTCCCTTGCGGCCGGGCTTGCTTACGCCATGGGGAGCCGCGTTTCCGGAATGTCCTTCGATGCCGCCACCGGGCTGCTCCTGGGCAAGGTGCGGGGCGGCTCCGACGTTCCCTACTCAACGACGGCCAAGCTCGTTCGGAAGACCGGCGGCTGGAGCTGCACGGTGGGCGTCTGCAGCTGCCCGGTGCGCAAGGATTGCAAACACGTGGCTGCCCTGCTGTTCTCAGCCGAAGACAACCCGGCCATCCGGATCCAGCTGCTGGCCCCGGCGGAGTCCACGCGGCTGTCCCGCCAGAGCGCGCCGCCGGAGCTGGCCGACTGGGAGCAGGCGCTCAGTCCGCTGATCGCCAGCCCGGGCATCACCCCGTCCGCCAACGGCACGCCCCTGGCGCTCCAGTTCGACGTCGAGGAACCCGCCCCGCATTTTTCCTACACCGGCCGCCGCGATCCGCTCCGCAGCGTCCGCCAGCTCAAGGCACGGCCCGTGATCATGGGGGCCAAGGKCAAGTGGATCCGCGGCKACGTCTCCTGGAGCACGCTGAGCTACCTGAACTACCGGCGTGAATGCAACGAGGCGCATGTGGAGTGGATGCAGGAGTTCCTCGCCTCGCACACCGCAGTGGCGAACCGCCAGCATGCGGGCACCGGACTGTGGCTGGGGCTCAACACCTACGCCGGCAAGAACCTGTGGAGCCTGCTGTCCCAGGCCCAGAAGATCGGCCTCGCCCTGGTGCACAGCCGCGGCACGGAGCCGGTGCGGTTCGTTCAGGAGCCGGCCGCCGTCGGGCTCAACCTGGCGCGGTTCGGCGCCGGCGGGGACGACGGCGGCCTGGAACTCGCGCCGACCATCACGGTGGAAGGCGAAGTGGTGGATCCGGCGTCAGTGGGGACCATCRGCCGCCCGGCGCACGGAATCTTCCTGACGTCCGACGGCGGCGCCCTGCCCGGCGTCGCGCCGACCGACCCCATCATCACGCTCGCCCCGCTGGAAAGCGGGCTCAGCGAGGAACTGCTGACCTTCGTCACGGGCGGGACCACCCTGCACATCCCTGCCMGGGACGAAAGCCGCTTCCTGACCGGTTTCTACCCCAAACTCAAGCAGACCGCCCGGGTAACGGCCTCGGACGAGTCCGTGGAACTGCCCGCGCTTGCCGTCCCCAGCCTGTCCTTGCTGGCCAACTACGGTGCCGACCACCGGGTCCGGCTGCACTGGGAATGGCATTACAAGTCCGGGAACCTCGTCACGGCGCAGCCGTTGTGGCGGCATCCGGGCGACCACGGMTACCGGGACGACCCCGCCGAAGCCCGAATCCTGGAAGCCGTCGGGCAACCCTGGGACGTGGTCCCGGCCCTGGGCGAATCCGCGACCGGAGGCTGGGGCACGCCGCGCCTGGCGGCCACGGCGGAACTGTCCGGGCTGGACACGCTCGCCTTCACCGAGGACGTGCTCCCCCGGCTCCGCGACCTCCCCGATGTCGCGGTGGACACCTCCGGCGAAATCGCGGACTACCGCGAAGCCGAGGAAGCGCCCGTGGTCGCGATCTCCACGAAGGCTACGGACAGCCGCGACTGGTTCGATCTGGGCATCGTCATCACCCTGGAAGGCCAGCCGGTGTCCTTCGCGGCGCTGTTTTCCGCCCTCGCGGCCGGGCAGACCCGCATGCTGCTGCCCAGCGGGGCGTACTTCTCCCTGGACCTGCCGGAGCTGCACCAGCTGCGGGCACTGATCGATGAGGCCCGCTCGCTGCAGGACAACCCGGGCGACAAAGACGCGCCCCTGCAGATCAGCCGCTTCCAGGCCGGACTGTGGGACGAGCTCGCGCACCTCGGCATCGTCGACGAACAGGCGGCCGCCTGGCGCGAATCCGTTGGCGGCCTGCTGGAAGGCGACATCAAGGGGCTGCCGCTACCCGCGACGCTGAACGCCGAGCTGCGCCCGTATCAGCTGGAAGGCTTCAACTGGCTGAGCTTCCTGTACCGCCACGGGCTCGGCGGCGTGCTGGCTGACGACATGGGCCTGGGCAAGACGGTCCAGGCCCTGGCATTGATCTGCGCCGCGAAGGATGCGGCCACAGGAGATGAAGCCCAGTCCGACGCCGGGACCGCACCCTTCCTCGTCGTCGCCCCCACCAGCGTGGTGGGCAACTGGGAGGCTGAGACGGCGCGGTTCGCGMCGGGACTGACGGTGCGTGCCATCGGCGAAACTTTCGCCAAGAACGGTGCGGACCCGGCCGAGGCGATGGCCGGCGCAGACATCATCATCACCTCCTATGCCCTGTTCCGGATCGACTACGAGGCCTATGCGTCCCGGACCTGGGCCGGGCTGGTTCTGGATGAGGCCCAGTTCGTCAAGAACCACCAGTCCAAGGCCTACCAGTGCGCCCGCAAGCTGCCGGCCGCCTTCAAACTCGCCATCACCGGCACCCCGCTGGAGAACAACCTGATGGAGTTCTKGGCACTGACCTCGATCGTGGCGCCMGGGCTCTTTTCCAGCCCCAAACGGTTCGCCGAGTATTACCAGAAGCCGGTGGAAAAGAACGCMGACAAGGCACAGCTGGACAAGCTCCGGCGCCGGGTCCGGCCGCTCATGATGCGGCGCACCAAGGAACAGGTCATCCGGGACCTGCCGCCCAAGCAGGAGCAGATCCTGGAAGTCGTRCTGAATCCGCGGCACCAGAAGGTCTACCAGATGCACCTGCAGCGGGAACGCCAAAAGATCCTGGGCCTGATTGACGACGTCAACAAGAACCGCTTCACCATCTTCCAGTCGCTGACCCTGCTCCGGCAGCTCAGCCTGGACCCGTCGCTGATCGACCCCTCGCTCTCCGGCGTACGGGCCAGCAAGCTCGATGTCCTGTTCGAGCAGCTCGCGGACCTCGTGGCCGAAGGCCACCGGGCCCTGATCTTCAGCCAGTTCACCGGTTTCCTGGGCAAAGTCCGGGAGCGCCTGGTCGAGGAGAACATCGAGTTCTGCTACCTCGACGGCAGCACGCGCAACCGCTCCGACGTCGTGAACGAGTTCAAGAACGGCGCCGCACCGGTGTTCCTCATCAGCCTCAAGGCCGGCGGGTTCGGCCTGAACCTGACCGAGGCCGACTACGTGTTCCTGCTGGACCCGTGGTGGAACCCGGCGTCGGAGGCCCAGGCCGTGGACCGGACCCACCGGATCGGCCAGGCCCGGAACGTCATGGTCTACCGGCTGGTCGCCAAGGACACGATCGAGGAGAAGGTCATGGCGCTCAAGGCGAAGAAATCCCAGCTCTTCGCCGACGTCATGGAAGGCGATGCGCTCACCGGCGGCGCCCTGACCGCCGAGGACCTGGCGGGGCTCTTCAACGACTGACACGGTTGACCCGCGCCCCGGCCGGGTCCCCGGACTTCAGCCGCGGGGCCGGGTCCGGAGCCGGGCCAAGAGCGTCGCGGCGAGCAGCGCCGTCGTCATTTCCAGCACGATGACCGCCAGCAGCGCACCGGCACCGGACGGCGCCGCACCGGAGGCTGCGGCCGCGGCGCCATGATGGCTGTGGCCCCCGGCGCCGGATCCGACGCCGAGGAGCAGAACCGCGTGTACCCCGGTCATCACCAGTGCCGAGGCCATGACCTGGCGCAGGGAGCTGACCCGTCCGTGGCGCCAGATGTGCACGGCGCACGGCAGGCACACCGCCACCATGGCGAGCATGAGCACGTTCAGCAAGGTCCCGTGCTGGTTCCCGGCGACAAGCCACAGGTGCGCGAGGCACGACCCCGCCGTCACGGCGGCGCAGATCCGGGGATGGAGCACGATGCCGGACCGGCGGGCCCATCTGAGGGCGACACTCACGGCGTCGGACTAGCTGTGGCAGTGGCCGCCGGCGTCGCCATGGCAACCGGAGGACTGCTGGGCGTTGGCGGGCACATCCAGGACGGGGCTGCGGTCAAAGAAGCCCTCGGGACGCAGCTTGAAGCCGGCCGTGTCCACGGGCATGATCGGCCAGTCCTCGGGCCGCGGGAAGTGGGTGAGGCCGAAGGTATGCCAGAGAACGATGTCCTGGCCGTCCAGGTCCCGGTCCTGTGCCACGTAGGCCGGCAGACCGGCTCCGCCGGCGTGCTGGTTCACGAAGTCGCCCGTGGGGTACATCTCGCCTTCGGCGAACCGGGTCACCCAGAGGTCYTTCGTGGCAAAGGCAGCGCGCCGGGCGATGGAAGACTCCGGGTCCGCCAGCAGCGTGGGCTGCGCTTCGGCATGGAGCTTGTAGGCCACGGGCTCGCCGAGGCGGTTGCGCGATTCCGGGTTGGAGATGACCCAGGTCCGGCCGCTGCGGGCGTCGGCCTCGCGGGCGCCCTCGGATTCACGGGCGATCACGGTGCGCTTCCGGGAGAAGGCGTTGCCGCGTTCGTTGCCTTCGCCCATCGCCTGCCGGACCACGTCTTCTTCCTCAACCCGGTTGGTGAGGCCGTCGATCGCCATATCCAGGCGGGCGCTGAACAGGTGCTGGTGGTACGGGGCGCCCAGGCCCGGAGCGAGCTGGGAGATGTTGGCCGATCCGCCCTCCGGGTAGGCGGAGGTGAAGACGACGCCGGTGGCCTTGGCCTCGAACTCAATGGTGCCGTCGAGGTAGAGGTACCAGTAGAAGCCGTAGTCGTAGTTACCAATGGTGGTGAAGAAGGAGATCACCAGGCGGCGGTTGCGGCGGGTGTAGTTGATGCCCGTCCAGAGGTCACTGTGCTTGGCCAGGATCCCCCAGTCTTCTTCGTGCATGCAGATGCCGTTGCGGATCTCGCGGGGGTTGCCGAAGGCGTCACTGATGACGGGGCTGAGGTACGTGATCTCGCCGAGGCAGTCGCAACCAAGCTCCAGGGAGTTCGCGTACTGGCCCACGAGGTATTCGCCGGTATCGAAGTAGTTCTGCCAGGACCGGATCGGCGACGGGTCCCCGTACGGGACCACCATTTCGGCGATCGACGCCCGGTTGATGACGGGACGCAGCCGGTCGCCGTCCTGGAACGCAAGATTGTGGAGMACCACGCCTTCGCGGACATCGAAGCCGACGTCGACGCTCCACTTTTCCCAGTCGATGTGATTCCCGCCGGTGACGGTGAAGCTGGGCCCCTCCGGCTGGGTGATGTTGATGGGCTTCTGCGTGGTCCGCAGCGGCCCGGTCAGCTCAGGATCCGTGTAGTTGCCGTGTTCGGCGGGAACCGGAACGACGCCGGTATCCAGCACCTGCGTGACTTCCTTGCTGACGACGTCGACGTACGCCACGAGACCGTCCACGGGGTGCGCCCAGGCGCTGTCTTCCGGGAAATCCTGAACGAAGGCCAGGCCCCGGAKGATCCGGCGTCCTCTTTCCTCCGGGTACTCGAACACACCGGCAGACAGCGGTGCGACGCGGACCTTGCTGACGTCCAGGCCGCGGCTGGCCAGCGCCTTGAGCCACCGCTCGTCCCCGGCCAGGAGCTGTTCGACCACCTCGAACTCCTCCTCCAGGACGGGGAGCTCGCCGGTCTCGGCCGTGTCCAGCTCCACGACAGAAACCACCGCACCGCCGGACACCGAGACCGTCACGTCGGCCGGGCGCCCTCCCGAGACGTCGTGGAGGAAGACCCGGAACCGGCGGTCCTCGCTTCCCTCCGGCGCGTTCCTGGCGGGGTCCACCAGGCCCAGGTACGCGATGCGCTTGGTCTCGCCCAGCAGGCCCGCCGCCCGCAGGATGCCTTGGACTGCAGTGATTTCGGCGTCCGCGGCCAGACTGTACGGGCCATACGGAGTGCGGGTGTCAGTTTGTGCGGTCATCATGACGGCCTTCGATCGGGGACCCTGGCGGGTCAGAACTTTATTTTCTATACTTGTAGAGAATACGGAAATGTAAGCTGTGCCACAAGAGTCCGACGCAAAATAATTGGGGAGCTGTCCGGTGCCAAAGATTGTCGACCACGACCAGCGGCGGCTCGAACTCGTCGACGCCACATGGCGGATTATCGCCCGGCTCGGTATCGAAAGTGCCACCATGCGGGAAATTGCCCTCGAGGCCGGCTTTGCGAACGGCGCCCTCAAGCCGTACTTTCCCACCAAGGATGACCTMCTGACCTTCGCGTTCGGGCACGTCTTCAACCGCACCAACGAGCGCATCGCGGAAGTCACGGCCGGGCAGGCMGGGCTCGCGGCCCTGCGGGCATTTTGCGTTGAGGTGCTGCCGCTGGATGAGGAGCGGATCAATGAGGCCCGGATTGTCATCCCGTTCTGGCAGAAGGCCATCAACGACCCCGACAAGGCCCGGATCCACCGKGATTCGATGGAGCAGTGGCTTGCGGCCATGCGACAGTACCTGGCCGAGGCCCGGCAGGCCGGGGCCGTCACCACCGCCGTCCACGACGCCGCCCTGGCCGGCCAGCTGCTCAACCTCCTCCTCGGCGCGCAGATCGCGGCGGCACTCGCCCCGGAAGGCCAGGTGGAACTCGGGCTGAACGAGCAGCTCGAGGGATTCCTGACGCTGCTGGCCTGCTAGGCGCCCTCGAGCATTTTTTTCGCCAGCTGTCGAAAAAAGATGACATCGACGGGCTGCGGCGCTAGCCTGAAGAGAGTGTGTCCTATGACACAGTCCCCCAAATACGACGGCGTCAGGATCTTCGATGACCGCAGTTGCAGCCCGCCCTTCGTCCAGCCCCGCCGGACAGGACGTCCACACCAGCACGGCAGCTTCCTTCGAGCACTGGAGGCACCTMATCGCGGAGTCCTTCGTTCCCTTGGGCGCCTCGAGCAGGGATCCGGACAACTTCCGCGGCCGCATGCGGGCCCGCAGACTGGACCGCGTGGCGGTCGTCGAAGTCTCCTCCACGAGCCACGAGGTCCACCGCACTCCGGCGCTGATTGCCCAGTCCAACCAGCGCTACTTCAAGCTCAATCTCCAGCTGCAGGGCACCGGGCTCCTCATCCAGGACAACCGCGAAGCCCTCCTGCGCCCCGGCGACCTCTCCATCTACGACACCAGCCGGCCCTACACGCTTGCCTTCGAGGGGGACGCGCGGCTCATGGTGGTGATGTTCCCCTGGGACGCGCTTTCCCTGCCGGCGGACTGCATCGCTCAGCTTTCGGCCGTGCGGATGGCGGCGGACGGCGGCCTCGCCGCGATCGTCGGGCCGTTCATCTCGCACCTCGCGGAGAACCTGGATGCGCTGAGCGGCCCGAGCGGCTCCCGCCTTGCCACGAACGCCCTCGATCTCGTCTCCACGATGCTGCACTCGGAACTGGACATGTCCCCGGACCGGATGCGGCCCCAGGCCCTCATGGCGGCCTCCGTCCGCGAGTACATCGACGCCAATCTGGCCGATCCCATGCTCTCGCCCGCATCCATCGCGGCGGCCCATTTCATCTCCACGCGGCACCTGCACAATGTCTTCCATGAATCCGGGACCACCGTGGCGAGCTGGATCCGGACCCAGCGGCTGGAAGGGGCGCGCCGCGAACTGCGGGATCCGCTCCTGGCCGGTATGCCGGTGGGGGCCGTGGCCGCGCGCTGGGGCTTCCTGGATGCCGCCCACTTCAGCCGTACCTTCCGTGATGCCTTCGGCGAATCCCCCAGCGACTGGCGGMGCGGCGCCTGACMCTRGCCTTCACCCGGTTTCGGACACAGAAGGGGCGGTGCCGGATCTGTCCGGCAC
>NZ_JBFTHK010000108.1:0-14174 GCF_056394205.1 Arthrobacter sp. 10T413_2
GGCTCCAGGGTGTGTTCGACGTTCAGCGAATCCAGGACCATCGCCGCAATCGTATGGTGGCCCAGCGGCGAAAAGTGCAGCCGGTCAACATCCCACATCTGCGGATCATTAAGCTGGCGCAGAGACCACATGTCCGCGATCACGGCGTCGTGGCGCGCGGCGATCGTGCGCAGGTTTTCGTTGTAGATGGCCACCTTGCTGCGGATCCGGCCGAGCACCGTGGAGCCTGTGTCCGGGCCGTTGAATAGGACCACGGTGGCGCCGCCCAGGCTCAGGATCTGCACCACCGAGTCCAGCTTTTCGGCCAGCACGTCCGGATCCCCGCCCGGGCGGATGAGGTCGTTTCCGCCCGCGGAAAGCGTGATGAGGTCCGGCTTGAGGGACAGACAGTGCGCCAACTGCTGGTCCACGATCTGCTGCAGGAGCCGGCCGCGGACGGCCAGGTTGGCGTACGCGAAGTCGTTGTGGCCGCGGCTGAGCTCCTCGGCCACCCTGTCGGCCCAGCCCMGGTGGCCGCCCGGGCTCGCCGGCTCCGGATCGCCGATGCCTTCCGTGAACGAGTCGCCCATGGCCACGTAACGGGTCCACGGGTGGGTCACTGTGTCTACAGAGCTCTCCGCTGACATCTCCGGTGAATCTTCCATGGCTTCGGTTTCGCTCACGTTCTTATCCTGCACTCTTCCTGTCAAGCTACGCCACCGTAGGTTGTTACCGCCGGGTAACTGTAAGAATGGTTCCATGACTCACGCTGATGCCTTCCCCGCCCCTGTCGTCGAATGGTCCAAGCCGGAGCAGGAACGTGCGGGCAAGCCGCTGATTGTCCTGCTCCACGGCTACGGCGCCAACGAACAGGATCTGCTCAGCCTGGCGGACATGCTMCCGCAGGAATTCGCGGTAGCCTCCGTGCGTGCCCCGATCGCCATGGGACCCGGCTTCACCTGGTTCCCGCTGACGGCGTCCATCGACTATTCGCTCGAGGCCGTCAAAGCCGCCGCGGCGTACGTGCAGGACTGGATCGACTCCGTCAAGGCCGACCATCCCTCTGTGACGCTGCTCGGATTCTCGATGGGCATGGCCATGGCCACCACGCTGCTGCGGCAGCGGCCGGCGGACTTCGCCGCCGTCGTCGGGCTTTCAGGTTTTGCCGTCGACGCCGGCGGCGACCTGAGCTTCCGCGATGGCGAACYGGACGGAACCGTGCCGATGTTCTGGGGACGCGACCAGCAGGACCCGGTGATCACCCCGGACAAGATCGAGTTCACCATGGGCTGGGTGCGCAAGCACGTGAARCTCACCAAGGTCCTGTACACCGGCATGTGGCACGGCATCAACCAGCAGGAAATCGGCCACGTCTCCGAGTTCCTCACGCACGCGGTCCTCAACTCCAGGAAGTAGCCGCCCGGCCGGCTGGCCAGGGCTAAGCCGGCTAGGATCCTGCGGGCGCGCTGATCCGCACGGTCTGGCCATTCACGGTGACGGTGTCGCCGTCGTGAAGCTGCCGCCCGCGGCGCTCATCAATTTCGCCGTTGACCTTGACCAGTCCGTTCTTGATCAGGTCCGCGGCCTCCACACCGTCCTCCACCAGATTTGCGAGCTTCAGCAGCTGGCCCAGCCGGATCATGGTGTCGCGGATGGTGATGTCTTCAATTTCCGGATTGCTCATATGGCAATGATGCCTGACCTAAGGTGGCACGAATGACGCACACACCCCGGCTCCCGCTCATCGCGGGGCTGCCCATGGCCGTCGCGGCGGGGTTGTTCATACCGTTGMAGGGCCGGATCAACGGCGCGCTCGGGGCGGAGCTCGGCGACGGCATTGGTGCGGCCGTCGTCAGCTTCAGCACCGGGTTAGTGGTGATGGTCGTCATGTCCGTGGCACTGCCGAAAGGCCGGGCCGGGCTGGCCCGGATCCTTCCGGCCGTGCGCGAACGGCAGTTTCCGCGCTACTACGTCCTGGCCGGCTGCATCGGGGCGCTCTTCGTCTTCGCCCAGTCCTTCACCGTGGCACTGCTCGGCGTTGCCCTCTTCACTRTGGCCGCCGTGACAGGGCAGACCCTCAGCGGTCTGTTGGTGGACCGGATGGGAATCGGGCCCGCGGGGAAGAGGCCGATCACCGGTATCCRGGTGCTCGGCAGCGTGCTCACTGTCGCCKCCGTTGCGTGGKCGGTGTCGCCGAGGTTCAGCGCCGGTGAATCCGTGCTGCAACTGCTTCTTCYCGTGCTGCTGCCGCTTCTGGCCGGGTTCCTGATGAGTTTCCAGCAGGCCATGAACGGCACCGCCACCGTCCACTACGGATCCCMGATCGCCGCGACCCTCGTGAACTTCATCGCCGGGGCCGTCCTGCTGTKGGCGGCGTGGCTGGTCAAGCTCGCCGTGTCCGGTGCCGGCAATCCGCTGCCGGGGCAGTGGTGGTACTACCTTGGCGGCCCGCTTGGGTGCGTCTTCATCGGCGTCGGCGCCCTCCTGGTCCGCAGCCTGGGTGTGCTGGTCACGGGCCTCGGGATGATCGCCGGGCAGCTGCTGGGATCCCTCGGACTGGACCTGGTTTTCCCGGTCCCCGGGACCGTCGTCGCGCTGCCCACCGTCCTGGGCACCCTGCTGACGCTCGGTGCCATCATCCTGGCCACCCTGCCCTGGCCGCGGGGCGCGCTGAAGCGGTAGCGGGCCGGTAGGCTTGGAGTTTGCATCGCACTGTTCGTATCACCCCRTCCGGCAACCAGCCGGCGTCCCGGGGCTGACACCGCGGACCGCACCCAGCGGCCCTGTAGAAATTGGAGTTACCATGGCAGCAAAATCCGTCCTCGACCAGATCATTTCCCTCGCCAAGCGACGGGGTTTCGTTTTCCAGGCYGGTGAAATCTATGGTGGCTCTCGTTCTGCCTGGGATTACGGGCCCCTCGGCGCCGAGCTCAAGGAAAACATCAAGCGCCAGTGGTGGCAGTCCGTGGTCCGCGGCCGCGAAGACGTCGTAGGCCTCGACTCCTCCGTCATCCTGCCCCGCCAGGTCTGGGAAGCCTCCGGCCACGTCGAGGTCTTCTCCGACCCGCTGGTGGAGTGCCTGTCCTGCCACAAGCGCTACCRCGCGGACCACCTCGAGGAAGAGTACGAGGAGAAGAAGGGCCGTCCTGCCGAGAACGGCCTCAAGGACATCGCCTGCGCCAACTGCGGTACCYGCGGCCAGTGGACCGAGCCCCACGAATTCTCCGGCCTGCTCAAGACCTACCTCGGCCCTGTCGCCAGCGAGGAAGGCCTGCACTACCTGCGGMCCGAAACCGCCCAGGGCATCTTCGTGAACTTCAGCAACGTCTTGACCACCTCGCGGAAGAAGCCGCCGTTCGGCATCGGCCAGATCGGCAAGTCGTTCCGTAACGAGATCACGCCGGGCAACTTCATCTTCCGCACCCGCGAGTTCGAGCAGATGGAAATGGAATTCTTCGTCGAGCCCGGCACCGACGAGCAGTGGCACCAGTACTGGATGAAGGAACGCATGTCCTGGTACACGGGCCTGGGCATCCGCGAAGAGAACCTGCGCTTCTTCGAGCACCCGCTGGAGAAGCTCAGCCACTACTCCAAGGGCACCACGGACATCGAATACCGCTTCGGTTTCCAGGGCTCGGAGTGGGGCGAGCTCGAAGGCATCGCCAACCGCACCGACTTTGACCTCTCCACCCATGCCAAGGCTTCCGGCGCGGACCTGAGCTACTTCAACCAGGCCACCAACGAACGCTACACCCCGTACGTGATCGAGCCCGCGGCCGGCCTCACCCGCTCGTTCATGGCCTTCATGATCGATGCTTACACCGAGGACGAGGCCCCCAACGCCAAGGGCGGGGTAGACATCCGTACGGTGCTCAAGCTGGATCCGCGCCTGGCTCCGGTGAAGGCAGCCGTCCTGCCGCTGAGCCGCAACGAGGACCTGTCCCCGAAAGCCAAGGACCTMGCCGCCCAGTTGCGMAAGAGCTGGAACATCGAGTTCGACGATGCCGGCGCCATCGGCCGCCGCTACCGCCGCCAGGACGAGATCGGCACCCCGTTCTGCATCACCGTCGACTTCGAGACCCTCGAGGACCAGGCCGTCACCATTCGCGAACGCGACACCATGAGCCAGGAACGCGTCTCCCTGGACAAGGTGGAGGGCTACCTGGCCGCGCGGCTGATCGGCGCCTGATCATGGCCATCGAATACCGGGAATGGCGGGAGGGCGACGACCTCGCGCTGCTGGAAATCTGGGGCGGCCCGGAGACCGTGCAGGCCGGGCAGTTCCGCGGCACCCTGGCGCCCTCGGGCAATGCGCCGTGGCGCCGCTGCATCGTGGCCGAGGACGTCGTCGACGGCGTCGCCATTCCCGTGGCGGCGGCCGTGGTCCACGAGGCCTCGCTGCACCCGGAACGGCTCTGGGCGTATATCGAGGTCGCCCGGGACCACCGCCGCGCCGKCATTGGGTCCACCCTGCTGACCATKCTTCGGCACGAGGCCGCCAAGTCGCCGTCGGGAGTGTCCAAGCTCCGCTGCAAGGTGGAGCCGGGCACGCCCGGGGCGGCGTTTGCCGAGGCCGCGGGCATGGCCCCGATCCAGCGCTCCCGCCTGATCGTCGTGGACCCGGCGCCGCTGAAACTGCCGGTGTTCGGCGACGGTTCCGAGTCGGCGGCCAGCGACCAGGTCGAAGACCTGGCCACGGGCTCGGTGGAGCTCAGCGACGTCGTTGGCCGGTACTACACGGCCGTGCACACCTGGGACAGCCCGGGGGAGTTGAGCGTTGCCATGGTGCAGCGGTTGTTCCTGGATGACCTCAGCGGCGCCCACGGCGCGATCGTGCTGCGGGCACCTAAAGCCAGTGCCTTCGGGCACGGCATAGCGGCCAGCCGCAAGGGCCGGCTGGAAGGGTTCGCCATCAGCTATGCGCAGGGCGCTCCAGGCGCCGGAGCCGACGCCGATGGTGCCGGTTCTGCCGGGCCCACTGCGCCTACTGAGGTGTTCCTCGGGCACGAGCCCAAGCTCGGCGAGGACGAGGCCCGCGCCGCCGTACGCGATCTCCTGGCCCTGATCGCCTACCAGCACCCGGTAATGCTGGAACTGGACGACGCGATGACTGCCCTGCGCGCCGTCGTCGAACCGCTGCTCGAGACCGGCAAAGCCCACGTTCAGGGCGCCGAAACGCTCGTCGTTGCGGACCCGGCCTAGGACTCAAGCCAGCTGACCCGCAGCCCTGACCCGCAGCACTRACCCGCAGCGCGTTGTGACCCGTGAAAACGACACACGTGCTGCGGGTCAGCCCGGTTAACGGGCCTGTCAGCTTGGTTAACAGGCGTGTCGGCGGGACGGGTCCATCTACGGGACGGGTCTATTTGCGGGACGGAGCCTGGCGGCGGTGTGCACCGGGGCGCCGCGGGCCGTCGGCCGCGTCGAGGCGGCGCCGTTCCTCCTCGGTCGGGGCGCCGCCGCCGAGCGCGGCGGGCATCCACCAGGCCCCGGGGTCCGGTTTCAGCGGGAAGTCCGCCATGCCGACGTCGATCCCGTGTTGGAGGGTCCTGGCCAGCTGCGCGGTGGCCGGCTGTGCGTCCTGTGCCGGGTCCGGGAGCGAGTCCGGCAGGATCGGCTCGCCCACGTGGATCCGGACCGGGGCGCGCCAGGCGCGCCGCGGCGAGAATCCATGGTGGCGGGTCATCAGCCGGTGCGCGCCCCAGACGGAGACCGGGATGATCGGCACACCGGCTTCGGAGGCCATCCGTACGGCGCCGGTCTTGCACTCGCGCACGGTGAAGCTGCGGCTTACCCCGGCCTCCGGAAGGATGGCAATGTACTCGCCCGCCAACAGCCGGGCGACCGCAGCGTCGTAGGCGTGGACTCCGGATCCGTAACCGACCACCACGTGGCCGGCCGCGCTGACGGCCGGCCCGGCAAACCAGTGGTCGGCAGCTCCCTGCGTCACGAGGAAGCGCATCTGGGCACGGTTGTGCCACCACAGGATCATCTCGGCGAAGGCAAAGTCGAGATAGCCGAAGTGCGTGATCGCGACAACCGCGCCCTGGCCGGGCACCACCCGGCGGGACGGGCCGCGTCGGGAAGCACTGCGGGAAGCCCGGGGGGACTCATTGAGCGGKCCGGGCTGGGGCAGGTGCTCCCGCCCCGTGACGAGGACGCGGATCCGGAACAGCCAGCGCAGGGCGAGACCGGTGCGGACGATGAACCGGTAGAAGCKGTCGCTGGGCCCTGGTCTCCACTTCATCGGCCGCCGGCTCATGCCGGCACCTGCCATGCCGGCACCTGCCAAGCCGGCGCCCGCCACGCCAGTCCCGATGCCCCAGTGCCGGCCATATCAGCGCCCGCCTGCTCGCCGCCGGGGCGGCAAGKGCAGGAACCCGGAGGTGGATTCGATGTATTCCTGATAGCCGGGCCGTGCAGACATCGCTTTTTCCGTCAGCGGCTTCCCGGTGCGGCCCGCCAGTGCCCAGATCATCAGGGCGGGGGAGAGGATGGTCAGGACACCGGGCCACGAATCGGCGGTCACGAGGAAGAGGCCCGCCCAGACCGCGGCGTCGCCGAAGTAGTTCGGGTGGCGGGTGTAGCGCCACAGACCGGTGTTGAGGACCGTGCCGCGCTTGGCGGGATCGGCCTTGAACTGCGTCAGCTGCCAGTCCCCGACCGTCTCGAACACAAAACCAAGAACCCAGAGCAGGATGCCGAGGAACGCCAGCCAGCCCAGGCTGCCGGTGGCGAACATGCCGACCTGGATAGTGAGCGAGACGAAGAACATCACCACGCCCTGGGGCAGGTAGACCCGCCGGAGCGCGTAGACGTTGCGTGATCCGGGTGCGGCGGAGAGCATGTCCACGTAGCGCGGGTCCTCGTGGCCGCCGCGTGCACGCACCCCAATGTGGACCGCGAGGCGAATGCCCCACACCGCAACCAGAGCCAGAAGCAGTAGCCGGCGGCCGGCGTCGCCGTGGCTGGCGGAGAGTACCCAGGAGATGGCCGCAACTACCACGAACCCGAGGCCCCAGACGGTGTCGATGACGGAATGGCGGTTCTGGCGCACGGCAACGGCGAAGGTCAGCGCCAGCAGGACCGCAAGTCCCGCGATGACCCACGGCAGGCTGGCGAGGAAGGCATCCAGTGGGAACGGTTGCATCACAGCACCACCGGCATGCGTGTTCCGGCGGCCGGCAGAATGCTGCGCAGGGCGTCCGTGGCGCCGGGGACGTCAGCCCCCGTGGCTTCCCCGAAGGCGTCCAGGATGAAGTCATCGGCGAGTGAGTTCCACAGCGCTACCCGGCGGAACATGAAATGCCCGGCCCCMGTGAGGGAGACGTACTCAACAGAGGCGGCGACGCCGTCGGCCCGGCGTGCGTAGTCCAGCGAATTCGACGGACTGGTCCAGCGGTCCTCCGTGCCGTGCACGATCAGGACCCGGCGGTCGGCGACGGGTTGGACCGGCGTTTTGTGGTTGAGCCACGGGGCKAGGGCGACGACGACCTCCACCTGCGGATCGTCGGCCACGCAGAGTGCCGTGAGGCCTCCCATGGAGTGGCCCAGCAGGTACACCGGTACGCCGGGATGTTCCTGGCCGATCCGGGAAAGCGCCCAGCGGGCGTCCTGAACGGGGGACATGTCCTCCCCGTTCCAGCCCCGGTACCGGTTGCGCAGGGTCCAGACGGCGAGCCCGTGCGGGCCGCCCTGCCGGTTCAGCGCCCGGGCGAAGGGCAGCATCCGGGCCGGKCTCAGGTGCCGGCCGCGGACAGGATCGTAGCTGTCCGCGCGTCCGCCGTGCAGGACCAGGGCGACTCCTCGGGTCTTCCCGGCCGCCTCGGCGATGGACAGCACGGCCTTGGCGGCAGGTCCGGAACGGCCCGCCTCCGGTTCGCGGTCGTCTAGTTTGCGCTTGGCCACGCGTGTCCTTCCCGTTCTTCGTCCGTCAATTACCAACCATAGGTTGCAGCCTCCGCCCGTCAAGGGAATCGCTGCCTGATGTGGATTCGGAGCCGGAGCCCCCGGCGATGGGTACGGCTGATGCCGGACTCTTGACGGGGCCCTTGACGGGGGAGTGCGGAAAGAGTAGGCATGTGCACGTAAACCTCCGGGCGTCACGCCGGCTGGGAGCGCAGAGAACCRTCCGGGTCGAATCTCACGACGAAATCGACGGTATAGAAAATGAACGCAACATCTTTGGATAGCCTGCGTGAGMAAGTCCGCGGGCAGATCACCACGCCCGGCGACGCCGGCTACGACACGGCACGTGCGGTCTTCAACGGCATGATCKACAAGCGGCCGGCCGCGGTGGTCCGGGTCTCGCAGGTGGCGGATGTCATCTCCTGCGTCAACTTCGCGCGCGACAACTCGCTGGATTTGGCGGTCCGTGGCGGAGGGCACAGCGCCCMGGGCTTTGGCACCTGGGATGACGCCCTGGTCATCGACTTCTCAGCGACCAGGGGTGTCCGGGTCGATCCCGCAGCCGGGACGGCGCGCGCGGAGGCCGGGGCGACCTGGGCTGACTTCAATCACGCGACCCATGCCTTCGGGCTGGCAACTCCTGGCGGCATTGTCGGCTCKACCGGCATCGCCGGGCTGACCCTCGGCGGCGGCATTGGCTACCTGTCCAGGAAACATGGGCTCAGTTGCGACAACCTCCTCTCGGCCGACGTCGTCACGGCGGAGGGAAAGTTCCTCACCGCCAGCGAAAGCCAGAACGAGGACCTGTTTTGGGCGCTCCGCGGCGGTGGCGGGAACTTCGGCGTCGTGACGTCATTCGAGTACCGGATGCATCCCGTGGACATGGTCCACGCCGGGATCATCATTTACCCCATCGAGCATGCGGAGACAGTGGCAAAGTTTTACCGGGACCACATGGCCTCCGCCCCTGAAGAGTTCGGGGCGTTCCTGGGCTTCCATCAGGGCCCGCCGGTGCCCTTCCTGCCCGAGGAGTGGCATGGCAAGCCGGTGTGCGTAGTGGTCGGCATGTGGACCGGCGATCTGCCGGAGGGGCCGGCACGCTGGCAGCCGTTCCTGGACGTCGCGCCCGCGGCGGGATCCATGGTGGGGCCGATGCCGTACCCCGCCTTGAATGGCGCATTCGACCCGCTGCAGCCGCCAGGCATGCAGGCCTACTGGAAAGCTGATTTCCTCGCTGAGCTCAATGACGGCGCCATTGCTGCGCACATCGAACACGGCAGCAAGGTCCCCAGCGTGCAGACCGCGGTACACCTCTACCCCATCGATGGCGCGGTCCAACGGGTGGGCACCACGGACACGGCGTTCGCCAACCGGAACGTGAAGTTTTCGCCCGTGATCGCGGCGCAGTGGCTGGACCCTGCGGACAACGAGGCAAACATCGCCTGGGTGCGGGACTACGCGGCCGCCCTGCGGCCCTATTCGGCGCCCGGCGGCTACATCAACTTCATGGACGGCGATGACTTGCCCCGGGTCGCGGAAAACTACGGACCGAACTACCAACGGCTGAGGGAGGTCAAAGCCAAGTACGATCCGCAGAACCTCTTCCACGTCAACCAGAACATCGCGCCGGCGTCAACCACGCCAGCGTAAATCGCCCCCGCTGTAACATCGCGCCCGCCCAACCGGGCGGGCCTCCGCGGCGCCGGGAGACCGCGGTGTCGTCCGTCCGGAGCGGCCCCGCCCACGCCGTAGAGTTTTCGGCATGAGGTTGAACTGCTGATGGGCGCCGGACACTCGCACTCTCGCACCGAGKACTTCGAGCCGACGCCGCGGATGCTGGCGGCACGGAAGAAGGCCAACTGGATCCTGGCCGCCATCCTCATCCCGCTGACTTTGCTGACCCTGGCGGCCATGGCCTTCCTGTGGCMGTCGGGGAGCAAAGACGGCATCACGCTGGCCAGTCCCTATGCGGCGGCCCCGGGCGTGACGTTCGATACCGGCAAGATCCAGCGGGTGGTCGTCGGCAGCTGTTCGGAAGCGCAGACAAGCGGCKACCCGGCGGCTCAGCGGGGCGCGTCCGGGGCCGACGCCGCCGTCCAGCCGCCGCAGACCGGCTCGCAATGCACGTTTGCCTACACCGAGCCGGACAAGGGCGGCAACCCGGTGAAAGTGGTCATCAACCCGGACATCGCGAAGTCCCACGGGGTTAAGCCCGGAGACAACATCCGCTACCTGAACCTCTCCAAGGCGCCGGGCGCATCCGAAGCCCAGGGCGCACCCGCCTACGTCTTCGTCGACTTCGTCCGGACTCTACCGATCATCTTCCTGGCCGTGCTCTACGCCGTCGTGGTCATTGCGGTGGCGCGCTGGCGCGGGCTGCGGGCCCTGATCGGACTCGTCGGGGCCTACGTCGTACTCGTCTCCTTCATGCTGCCCGGACTGGTCGAAGGAAAGCCGCCGCTGCTCCTGGCACTGGTGGGTTCCACGGTGATCATGATMGGGGTGCTGTACTTCGCCCACGGTTTCTCCGCCCGGACCTCGACGGCGCTGCTGGGGACCATGTTCGGCCTCGCCATTACGTCGCTGCTGGCCGCCTGGGCCACCGACGCCGCGAACCTCGCCGGCGTGGGCAGCCACGACGCCGCCACGCTCACCAACATTTCGGACAACATCTCGATCTCCGGCATCATCCTGTGCGGGCTGATCATCTCCGGCCTCGGCGTGCTGAACGACGTCACCATCACGCAGTCGTCCGCGGTCTGGGAACTGTGGGAACTCGCCCCCGACACCAGCGCCCGGCAGCTCTTTGCCTCCGCGATGCGGATCGGCCGGGACCACATCGCCTCCACGGTCTACACGATCGCGTTTGCCTACGCCGGCGCGGCCCTGCCCGTCCTGATCCTGGTCATGCTCTACGAGCGGCCGCTCGGGGATGCCCTGACCAGTGCCGAACTCTCCGAGGAAGTCATCCGCACCCTCGTCGGCTCGGTGGGACTGGTCCTGGCCGTTCCGGTCACCACCCTCATTGCCGTGCTCGTCGTCAAGGCCACCGGGATCAAGAGCAGTACAGCAGACCCCGCGGCCGCGCTCGCCTGTGCAGCCGACGTCGGCGTGCCCGCGCTCGCCGGCGTTGGGGACGGCGGCCGGGCCGGGCTCTCCATGGGGGCCGACGTCGGCCGGTACCCGGGCGGGTCCGCMGGTCGCCGGGCGGCGGACAGCGCGCCCGGTGCATCGGGCCGGACCGAACCGGACGACGCCGGGACTGCCACGCGCCGGGGGCGGCGTGCCGCCCTGCGCGATTGATACGGCGTTTGGCGGCACGCGGATTTTCCACACAGCCCGGCGTTTCCACATAACCGAGACCGGATCCGACCGATTTGCCCGTCTTTGAGACAATGGTCGGGTGACTGTTGTAGCAACGCCTCCCGCCCCTAAGCTGGAACTCCCGCCCCTGAAGCTGGGCCCGATCACCGTGGACACCCCCGTGATCCTGGCCCCCATGGCGGGTATCACCAACTCCGCCTTCCGCAGGCTGTGCCGTGAATACGGCGGCGGCCTGTACGTCGCGGAGATGGTCACCTCGCGCGCCCTCGTGGAACGCACGCCGGAGTCGCTGCGCATCATTTCGCACGACGACGACGAAGAAGTCCGCTCCGTCCAGCTCTACGGCGTGGACCCCGTGACCGTCGGCCAGGCCGTCCGGATGCTGGTCGAGGAAGACMGGGCGGACCACATYGACCTCAACTTCGGCTGCCCCGTCCCCAAAGTCACCCGGCGCGGCGGCGGCTCGGCCCTGCCCTGGAAGATCGACCTCTTCACCTCGATCGTCCAGACCGCCGTCAAGGAAGCCTCCCGGGGCAACATCCCGCTGACCATCAAGATGCGCAAGGGCATCGACGAGGACCACCTGACATACCTCGATGCCGGCCGGATCGCCCGCGATTCCGGGGTTTCCGCCGTCGCTCTTCACGGCCGCACGGCCGCGCAGTTCTATTCGGGCCAGGCCGACTGGTCTGCCATCGCCCGGCTCCGTGAGGCGCTGCCGGACATCCCGGTCCTCGGCAACGGCGACATCTGGTCCGCGGAAGACGCGGTCCGGATGGTCCGTGAAACGGGAGTGGACRGCGTCGTCGTCGGCCGGGGATGCCAGGGCCGGCCGTGGCTGTTCGGCGATCTCATGGCCGCGTTCGAAGGCAGCGATCAGCGGCACCGGCCGGATCTGGGTCAGGTGGCCGAAAGCGTCTACCGGCACGCCGAGCTCATGGTCGAGACGTTCGGGGACGAGGGCAAGGCCCTGCGCGAAATCCGCAAGCACATCGCCTGGTACTTCAAGGGCTACGTGGTCGGCAGCGAGCTGCGGACCAAACTCGCGCTCGTCACCAGCCTCGAGGTGCTCCGCGCAACCCTGGACCAGCTGGACCTCGACTCTCCTTACCCCGGGGTCGACGCCGAGGGCCCGCGCGGCCGCGCCGGCTCGCCCAAGAAGYCCGCCCTGCCCAAGGACTGGCTGCTGAACCGGACCCTGGATGACGAGCAGAGCCGCGACATCTCCTTCGCCGAACTGGATGTCTCCGGTGGCTGAGACCCGGACCACCGCCCCCGTCCTGGACGGCTACACCTCCCGCGACTCCGCCCGGTGGGTCGAGGAGCCGCCCAAGACCACCTACCGGTCGGACTTCGAGCGTGACCGTGCGAGAGTCCTGCACTCCTCGGCACTGCGCCGGCTCGGCGCGAAGACCCAGGTGGTCGCCCCGGATACCGACGACTTCGTCAGGACCCGGCTCACGCACAGCCTCGAAGTGGCCCAGGTGGGCCGCGAACTCGGCCGCGCCCTCGGCTGCKATCCCGACGTCGTGGACACCGCCTGCCTCAGCCATGACCTCGGCCATCCGCCCTTCGGCCACAACGGGGAAGCGGCGCTCAACGAGGTGGCCCACGCGATCGGCGGTTTTGAAGGCAACGCCCAGACGCTGCGGCTGCTGACCCGGCTGGAGCCGAAGGTCCTGGCCCCCGACGGCCGTCCGGCAGGCCTGAACCTGACCCGGGCGAGTCTCGATGCCGCCGCCAAGTACCCGTGGTCCGCCGTCAACGCGCCCGTCATCCACGGGGAGCGGACCAGCAAGTTCGGCGCCTACGAGGACGACCTCCCCATCTTCGACTGGATTCGCGAAGGCGCCCCGGAACGCCGGTCCTGCCTCGAAGCGCAGGTCATGGACCTGGCGGACGACATCTCCTACTCGGTGCACGATGTMGAGGACGCGATCGTCGCAGGGCACTTCCAGCTGCGCTGGATGGACAACCCGGACCACCGCGCCCGCGTCGTCGGGTACGCCAAGCAGTGGTACCTGCCGCACAACGACCCCGCCGCGATCGACGCCGCGCTGGCCCGGCTAGAGGCCACGAGCGTCTGGGTGCGCGAGGCCGACGGCAGCCGCAAGGCCATGGCGGCGCTCAAAGACATGACCAGCCAGTTGATTGGCCGGTTCTGCCAGAGTGCGCTCGAAGCCACCCGCGCCGTTTACGGCCCGGAGAATCTCACCCGCTACCACGCGGAACTGATCGTCCCGGACGAGACCGTCATGGAAATCGCGGTGATGAAGGGTCTGGCCACCACGTTTGTGATGACCACCGAGCACCGCCAGCCCATCTACGAGCGCCAGCGGGAGGTCCTCCACGCCCTCGTCACCGCTCTCAGCGCCACGGAGGACCGCCACCTGGAGCCAATGTTCGCCGCCGACTGGCTCGACGCGGGGGACGACGCCGGGAGGCTGCGCGTCGTGATCGACCAGGTCGCGTCACTGACGGACGGCTCGGCGCTGGCCATGTATGAGCGTCTCGTGGGCAGCCTGCCGTCGCTGTGGTGACCAAGCCAGCCGCCAGGGGCCAGGACCACCATCCAATAGACAGGAATGTCTAAGGGTTTACCAAGGAACTCCGGGGATCATGGGAACACAGGCCTAACCGCAGAGGAAGGGGACACCCGTGGATACCCGGGACAAGGGCAGGCGACTTGCCAGCGGCATCACCGCGGCAGTCGGCATCGGCAGCCTCGCGGCTGCGGGCGTCGCCGCCGCCGTCGTGTATTCCGCCACGCCGTCCAGCGCTTCAAAGACTTCTCCTGCGACCGCCAGCTCGAACTCGTCCGGACGGTCAGCCCGCCACGGCTCCGGCACGGCGGCCGGCGGCGGCACCACGCAGAATAACGGCACGAGCCGCTCGCACGGATCAACCCCCGTCCAGCCGGGCAACGGCAGCGTCACCCACGGTCATTCCTCGGGGTCCTAAGG
>NZ_JBFTHK010000109.1:0-14064 GCF_056394205.1 Arthrobacter sp. 10T413_2
GCGTCGGCGTCGTAGAAGTTGTCGGTGTAGCCGGGCTGGCTGAACGGATCGTTCTGCAGCAACTGGCGGGGCTGCCGGGGTTCACCGGCGCTGGGAATCGTCATTTCTCTATTCTCCGGCCTGCTGCTGCGGCCTGGAATCGGCCTCGTCGACCGGCGGGGCGGCCGGTGCGATGTAGTTGCCCTGGGAACGGTTGCCCACGCGCAGGATTTCACCGTTGCGCAGGTACCAGATGGTGCCGTCGTCCGCGCGGACCCGGGTGATCCGCAGGTTCATCGACTCCACGACGCCCACTACCTCGGAGGTCTCGATGATGTCGCCGATCCCGTACTGGTCCTCGAGAGTGATGAAGATGCCGGCCAGGAAGTCGCGGATCAACTGCTGGGCGCCGAAGCCGATGGCGATACCGAGGATACCGACGCTGGTCAGCAGCGGTGCAATGTCGACGTTCAGGTTCTTGAGCACGTACATGATGGTGAGAGCGGCCACCAGGACGCCGACCACGCTCCTGAGCAGCGCACCGATCGTGTTGGCGCGCTGGACCCGGCGTTCGTGGTCCAGTGCCCGCAGGGCGGGAGTCACCCAGCGGAAGTGCCGCTTCTTGAAGAAGGTGCTGCCTTCGGCGACGCGCTTGGTGATCCCGGAGATCACGAAGGACGCCACCAGCCACACCGCAACGCCGACGCCGATGCTGATGAGGACTCCCGGCAGGTTGACGGCCGAAATGTCCGGCGGCGTGATGGGATCAACGGCTGTCATGCTGTACATCGGTAGGGCTTGCTCCTTGCAGTTGTTAGCTATGGGGACGGCGTTCGCCGGCCGCATAACACTCTGTTCCCCTTCAACATTAGCGCCGTACCGTGGCACCCATGCGCATCCTCATCCTTGGCGGTACCGCCTTCCTCTCCGCCGAAATAGCCCGGCAGGCCCTGGCCGCCGGACATGAGGTCACCTGCCTGGCCCGCGGAACCAGTGCCGCCCCGCCCCGCGGAACCGTCTGGGTGCGTGCCGACCGCTCGCAGGGGAAGGCCTCCTACGCGCCCGTGGCGGCAGGCCGGCCCGGCCACGTCGGATGGGACGCCGTGATCGACGTCGCGCGGGATCCCACACGGGCCCGCGAGGCGCTGGAAGTCCTGGCCGGCACGGCAAGGCACCGGACCGTCGTCTCCAGCTGCTCGGTCTATGCGGACCATTCGGTTGCCGKCGCGGCCGAAGATGCGCAGGTGCTCCCGCCACTGGCCCCGGGCACGGCACTCACGATGGAAAACTACGGCGACGCCAAGTCCGCGATTGAACAGTGGGCGCATGCGCTGGCAGGGGACAAGGCGCACCTGTGCCGCGCCGGGCTGATCGGCGGACCCGGTGACGGCTCGGACCGGTACGGGTATTGGCCCGCCCGCTTCGCCCGGGACGACACTCCGGTCCTGGTCCCTGACATCCCCGCCGACTCCACCCAGATCATCGATGTGCGGGACCTCGCCACCTGGATCGTGGCCGCGGCGGAGTCACACGTCACCGGGGCCCTGAACGCCGTCGGCGAGCCGGTGCCRTTTGCCGCCTATCTGCAAGCATGCCGGCAGCTGACCGGCGGGAAGGCCGGGACGGTGGCGGCCCCGGGGGAATGGCTGGCCGGGCACGGCGTGAACTACTGGGCCGGGCCCGACTCGCTGCCGTTGTGGCTGCCGCCAGGTCATGACGGCTTCTCGGCCCGCAGCAACAGCGCCGCCCGGAGCGCCGGGCTGCGACTGCGGCCCTGGACACAGACCCTGCGCGACACCCTCGATGACGAACACCGGCGCGGCCTTACCCGGGAACGCAAGGCCGGCCTGCGCCAGGAAACGGAGCGGACGCTCCTGGCCGCCTACCGGGCGCAGCCCGCCTGAGCTGCTGCCGCCTGGGCGCGATCAGGCCGGTTCCGCCACGCGGACGGGCTCGTGCAGCACGGGGAAGTTGACGCTGCGGGCGATGAAGCAAACCTTGTTGGCCTCGGCATGGAGCTCCTCGAGAAGCTCTGGGGCCGCAGGCTCCGCCACCGTCACGCGGGGCTTKAGCGTGACGGACTCGAATTGGCCGCTGCCGTCCCGGTTGGTCCGCATCAGCCCCTCGGCCCGGTCCTCATAGCCGGTCACCACCACGCCATGCTTCACGGCCACGTGCAGGAAAGAGAGCATGTGGCATTGCGAGAGCGCCGCCAGGAGGAGCTGCTCGGGGTTGTAGCGCTGGCGGTCGCCGTGGAACGTCGGATCGGCCGAGCCGCGCAGCACCGGCAGCCCGGGGATCTCGACGTCGTGGTCCCGTGAGTAGCCGCGGTAGGAGGACGTCCCGGACCCGAGGTTCCCGGTCCAGCGGACAGTCAGCGCGTAGCGGTGTTCGTCAAGGCTCATGACGCCAGTTTAGTGGCGCTTAAAATGCCGGAGTCCCGGTGCCGCCGGAGGGCGGCGCCGGGACTCCGGGAAAACGCGTCCTAGCCGACGTCGGCCTGGCGTGCGCGCAGGGACCGGACCACGCCGTCGCGGTTTTCCAGCATCATCCTGCGCAGCGCGGAGCTGTCTTCCGGCAGCGAGGCCAGGAACTCATCGGTCCGGTCCACAGTGGCCTGTGTGGTGAGCAGGGCCGGGTAGAGCCCGACGACGATCTGCTGGGCCAGCGCGTGGGTGCGGTTGGCCACGATCTCCKGGACGGCCTCGAAGTACTTCTCGGCGTAGGGCTCCAGGAGCGAGGTGTCCAGGACCCGGGTGAAACCGGTCACGGCCGAGCCCTGCAGGGCGTTGGACAGATCGCCCTTGACCACGATCGATTCCCAGGCTTCGGCCTTGGCCTCGGGGGTGGGAATGGCCGCCTTCGCCAGGGCTGCCGCGTTCTGGCCGTTGGAGGTGTTGTCGTGCGCGAGTTMCTCGTCGATCCGCTCCTRTCCGGCGCGGCCACCTGCCACGAGGCACGCCAGCAATTCCCACCGCAGGTCCTGGTCAACGGTCAGCCCGTCGAGGGTGCGGGAGCCGTCCAGCAGCCCGGACACCGTATCCAGCTGCCCGGCGCTGCGGGCCAGCAGGGCGTAGGACTTCACGAACTGCAGTTGGGCGTCGGAGCCGGCAGGCACGGTCGAGGCCAGGTCCCACAGGGTGTCGGCCGCGGCCACGGCKGTGGCTTCCTTGTGCTCCTCAGCCACGTAGAAGGCCAGCGTGGTGGCAAGCTGGCGGAGCTGGACCAGGATCACGGAGGAATCGGATTCCTCGGCAATGTTGGCCAGGATCAGGTCCACGTAGCCACGGGCCGGGGTTTCGCCGTCGCGCGCCGCGTCCCAGGCCGAGCCCCACACCAAGGTGCGGGGGAGGCTCTGGCTGAAGTCCTTGAGGTGGGCCGTGGCCGTTGTGAGGGACGTCGGATCGAGCCGGACCTTGGCGTAGGCGAGGTCGTCGTCGTTGAGCAGGATCAGGTCTGGCCGGGCAAGCCCGGCCAGGGCGGGAACCTCGGTGCGCTCGCCGTCGACGTCGAGCTCCTCACGGTGGACGCGCTCCAGCTTGCCGGCGCTGTTGAGGTCATAGAAGCCGACGGCGAGGCGGTGCGGCCGCAGCGTCGGCTCGCTCTCGACCGCCGACTGCACGATCGCGAACGAGCTGATGGTGCCGTCCGCCTCTGCCGTGATTTCCGGCGTCAGCGTGTTGACGCCGGCGGTCTCCAGCCAGAGCTGGCCCCACTTTTCCAGGTCGCGGCCGCTGGCCTTCTCGAGTTCGGCCATGAGGTCGCTGAGCTCGGTGTTTTGCCAGGCATGCTTGCTGAAGTACTCGCGGACGCCGGACATGAATTCCTCCGGGCCCACCCAGGCSACSAGCTGSCGSAGCACSGAGGCGCCCTTGGCGTAGGTGATGCCGTCGAAGTTCACCTCGACGTCCTGGAGGTCGTTGATCTCGGCGAAGATCKGGTGCGTGGTGGGGAGCTGGTCCTGGCGGTAGGCCCAGGATTTCTCCATGGAGGCGAACGTCGTCCAGGCGTGGGCAAACTCGGTGTTCTCCACGGCGGCCAGGTGGGACATGTACTCGGCGAAGGACTCGTTGAGCCAGAGATCGTTCCACCAGCGCATCGTGACGAGGTCGCCGAACCACATGTGTGCGAGCTCGTGCAGCACGGTGATGGCGCGGCGCTCCACCTGGGCGTCGGCGACCTTGCCGCGGAAGACGTAGCCTTCCAGGATGGTGACGKCCCCGGCATTCTCCATGGCGCCGGCGTTGAACTCCGGCACGAAGAGCTGGTCGTACTTCTCGAACGGGTACGGGCAGCCGAACTGCGCCTCGAAGAACTCAAAGCCCTGCCGGGTGAGTTCGAAGATGTTGTCCGCATCCAGGTACTGCATGAGTGACTTGCGGGCGAAGATGCCCAGCGGGGTGACGCGGCCCTCCGACGAGGTGACCTCACTGCGGACCGACTGGTACGGTCCGGCGATCAGGGCCGTGACGTAAGAGGAGAGCCGGGGCGTGGGCGTGAATTCCCAGACGGAGCGGGCGCTGCCGTCCTCGCCGGGGATGGTCTCCACCGGCACCGGAGTGGGGGAGTTGGAGACCACGTCCCAGTGCGAGGGGGCCGTGACGGTGAACGTGAAGCTGGCCTTCAGGTCGGGCTGTTCGAACACGGCGAACATGCGCCGCGAATCCGGGACCTCGAACTGCGTGTACAGGTAGACCTCGTTATCCACCGGATCCACAAAGCGGTGCAGGCCTTCGCCGGTGTTCATGTAGGGCGCCTCCGCGACCACGAGGAGGTGGTTCTCGGCCTCCAGCTCCGGCAGCTGGATCCGTACGCCGTCTGAGACTTCTGCCGGATCCAGTTCGCGGCCGTTGAGGCTCACGCTGTGCACGGCGTGGGTCACGGCGTCGATGAAGGTCGAAGACCCCGGCTTGGCGGTGAACTTCACGGCCGTGGTGGACCCGAAGACTTTCTCGCCGCGTGTCAGGTCCAGGCTGACCTCGTAGGACTCGACGTCGATCAGGGCGGCGMGCTCGCGGGCTTCGGMGCGGGTCAGGTTCATACCGGGCAAGGGGGCCTCCAAAAGAGTCGGATACTGCCGACCGGCCGCAGCCGCCGGCGATACTGTGAAATTATTCTTTCACGTCAGCGGCCGATGGCAAGGMATCCCGGTCCCAATGTCTTTCCCCGGCGCCCTGCACCCAGTCCACGAGTTGCCAAGAACGACCGCTAAGCCGATGCGGTGGCCATTCTTGTCGGATGAGTGCGGTTGGGGTGGCGTGGCGAKAACTGCGTTGTGTMGGCTTCAGCCGCGGACCTCGGTGGCGGACGGTCGGAACCGGGCGGGTAGTTTGCCCGAGTGTGCTTGAGCCTCAATCCGGGTGCTTCCCTGAAGTCCGCCAGCACTCCCTCCATCGATTTGTCGCAGATGGCCGCTACACCACACCCCTTAGCGACCATTCGTGTCAAGTGAGTGTGCTGTGAGGCGGGCATCGACCTCCTGACCTGCGCACACGTCCCAGGATCGCGGCGGGTCCGGCGGGGGTAGCGTTGGAGTATGGGAAAGTTTCGGGACTCAGTCGACGTCAGGGCGCTGCGCTTTGCCATCGGTTTCCCCCTCATGCTGGCGGCCGGATTCGTAGTGTGTGCGCTGCTGGTCCGGCCGGACCTGCCCGAGCCGCTGGCCGTCCGCTGGACCGACGCCGGTGCCGCCGACTTCGCGCCGTTCACCGCCGTCGCGGGCGCCGGCGCGGCGCTGATCGTGGTGGTGGGCTGGGCCGTGCTGCTTCAGGCCGTGCCGCTGTCCCGCCCCGCGATGATGCGCCGCATCATGATGGGCGCCGGGTTCTCCATGAGCCTCTTCATCACCACGGTCCTCGCCGCTGTGCTCGTGGGCCAAATGGGACTGCCCGACGCGCGCGAGTCCCACGTTGATGTCACGGTCCTGGCCCTCGGAAGCGGAGCGGCCTTGGGGCTGGGGGTCGTGATGGGCTTTGTCTTCAAGGCCGACGAACGCTGGTCCGTCGATGACGACCTCGCCATGCGGCAGGCCCTCGAGCGGGAACAGGATCCGGAACTGGCCAGGGACCGCATCAGCCTCTGGGTGCACGCCCGCAGCTCGATCTTCGTCATGCTMGGTATCGCGACACTGCTGCCCGCGGCCCTCCTCACCCTTGCCGTCCCCTGGCTGGCTGCGCTCCTGGTGGCCGCGGCCCTGGTGACGGCGGCGTTCCTGTTTGCCCGGATCCGGGTTGACCGCAGCGGGCTGCGGGTCTTCGYGGCGGGGTTCGTCCGGGTCATGGACGTCCCGGCCGCGGCCATCKACGCTGCCACGCCCCGGGATGTCCGGGCTGCCGACTACGGCGGGTGGGGGTACCGGATCCACGGCAACACCACGGCGCTGCTGGTCAGCAGCGGGCCCGCGGTAGTCGTCGACCGCCTGGACGGCCGGCGGCTGGCCGTAAGCGGCGGAAGTGCCGMCTYGGCGGACAACATTGCCCGCACGCTTTCCCGGGTCGCGGACAGGGCCCGGCGAAACGGCGATGCACCCGCCGTGTGACACGGCCCGGTGACACAGCTCTGAGACGAAGATGTAACACAGCGCTGTCACGCGACAGTGCTGTAACAAGTGCTGTAACAAGTGCTGTAACAAGTCAGTGCAGTGCGGAGCCCGGCGCGGTCCGGCGCCGCCCCGAAAGGCCCGGCCTAGTAGGCTTGGAACAGCCCCCAACCGCCCCCGGCCGCCCCCGGCGCCGCAACTGAACGGAATCGCCGTGACCCTTTCTGACTTCCCGCGCGTGCACATMGCCACCGACCACGCCGGCATGGAGCTCAGYGCCCACCTCGTCAGCCACCTCAGCGCCAAGGGCTACGAGGTGGTGGATCACGKACCCAAGGTCTACGACGCCCTGGATGACTACCCGTCGTTCTGCATCAATGCCGCCCTCGCCGTCGTCGCCGACCAGGAAGCCGGCACCCGCGCCCTGGGCATCGTCMTGGGCGGTTCCGGCAACGGCGAGCAGATTGCCGCCAACAAGGTCAAGGGCGTGCGCGCCGCCCTGGCCTGGAACCTGTCCACGGCCCAGCTCGCCCGCGAACACAACGATGCGAACGTGGTTGCCGTCGGCGGCCGCCAGCACAGCGTGGACGAGGCAACAGCCATCATCGAGGCCTTCCTGGCCGAGCCGTTCAGCAACGACGAGCGCCACGTCCGCMGGATCGGCAAGATTGCCATCTACGAGCGCACCGGCGAGGTTGTCGAGTAGTGCCGGAAGGGCACTCCGTCCACCGGCTGGCACGCCAGTTCGGTGACGTTTTCGCGGGCCAGAAGCTGAGCGTCTCGAGCCCGCAAGGACGGTTCGCGCCCGGTGCCKCGCTGTTGGACGGGCACGTCATGACGGCCGCGACCGCCCACGGGAAGCACCTGTTCCTCGAGTTCGACCACGGCCTGGTCCTGCACGTCCACCTGGGCCTCTATGGAGCGTGGGATTTCGGCGGGGACGACACCTTCCGCGGCGCATCCAGCATCGGCGCGCCCCGGAAAGTGGGGGAGCGGGAGGTGTACGACGACGGCGACGCACCGGCAGGCGCGCTTCCTGCGGACGCCGCGCCTGCTGCTGTCCCTGCACCCGCGTCTGCATACGCAGGGCCGCCGGCCCCGGTGGGCGCCGTCCGCGTCCGGCTGGTGAGCGGGCACGGCTGGGCGGACCTGCGCGGCGCCACCACTTGTGAGGCGATCACCGGGGATGAGGCCGACGGCGTCCTCGGCCGCCTTGGCCCGGACCCGCTGCGCAACCTGCCGGGGGACCGCGACGCCTTCACGGCCACCGTGGCCGGCAGACGCACGCCCCTGGCAACCCTGCTCATGGACCAAAAGGTGATTGCCGGCGTCGGGAACGTCTACCGCGCCGAACTGCTGTTCAGGCAGCGCCTCAATCCCTGGCTTCCCGGGGCCKGGCTGTCACCTGACGCGGCCCGCCGTCTCTGGGACGACACCGTGGCGATGATGTCCGACGGCGTCCGGGACGGCCGGATTATTACGACGCCGCCCCGGTACTGGGACGGGCAGCCGGACGTCCTTCCGGACCCTGATGAGGCGCACTTCGTCTACCGCAGGCACGGACTGGACTGCCGCGACTGCGGCACCCCTGTGGCGCTAACGGAACTGGGAGCCCGGAAACTGTACTGGTGCCCGCAGTGCCAGCAGGCCTGAGCGGATTCCACCTGAGCGGATTCCACTGGGCCGCGCATGAAAAAAGCCCCTCCGGAGAGGGGCTTTCTTGTGTGCCTGACGGCTGTGGTGGAGGGGACGACGGGAATCGAACCCGCGTAATCAGTTTGGAAGACTGAGGCTTTACCATTAAGCTACGTCCCCGGGGTGATGCTGGATTTCCAGCAAACTTCCGGTCGGCTGTTCAAGCCGGATACAACTAAACCTAATGCAGGGCCCCGGTGTCAAATGTGCAAATCGGCACAGTATGACCGTAGACTGTTCTGTGCACTTACGGGGTGTAGCTCAGCTTGGCTAGAGCGCCTGCTTTGGGAGCAGGAAGTCGCAGGTTCAAATCCTGTCACCCCGACTCTGCAAGCACTGCCAGTCCGTGGCAATGCAGAACCCCATTCCCCCACACCAGGAGTACTTAGACTGTGAAGAGCGCTGTCGAGAACCTCACCCCCACGCGGGTCAAGCTCAATGTTGAGGTCCCCTTTGAGGAATTGAAGCCCAGCATCGCAGAGGCATACAAGACTGTTGCTTCGCAGATCCAGGTCCCCGGTTTCCGCAAGGGCAAGGTCCCCTMCAAGCTCATTGACCAGCGCGTTGGCCGCGGCTACGTCCTGGAGACGGCCATCAACGAAGGCCTCAACGGCTGGTACCAGGCTGCCGTGCAGGAAACGGGCATCCGCCCCCTGAGCCGTCCCGAGGTCGAAATCACCGAGGTTCCGGACCCGTCCGCCACCGACGGTGAGCTCAAGTTCCACGCCGAGGTTGACGTCCGCCCCGAGATCGAACTGCCCGACTACGCCGGCCTCAAGGTTGAGGTTGCCGCCGCCGAGTCGTCCGACGCCGACGTCGACAAGGCCCTGGACGAGCTCCGCGGCCGCTTCGGCACCCTGAAGACCGTGGACCGCCCGGYCGCGGACAAGGATTTCCTGACGATCGACATCGCMGCTTCGATTGACGGCGCCGAAGTTGACTCCGCAGCAGGCCTGTCCTACCAGGTTGGCGCCGGCACCATGCTCGAAGGCCTCGACGAGGCCGTCACGGGCCTCAGCGCCGACGAGGACGCCATCTTCGACACCACCCTGGTGGGCGGCGAACACGCCGGCGAGTCGGCCCAGGTCAAGGTCACCGTCAAGGCCGTCAAGGAGCGCGAGCTCCCCGTCGCCGACGACGACTTCGCCCAGCTGGCCAGCGAATTCGACACCCTGGCCGAGCTCCGCGAGGACCTCGCCAAGCAGGCTGCCGAGTCMAAGGTCGTAGAGCAGGGCGTCGAGGCCCGCGACAAGGTCCTGGACAAGCTCGTTGAGCTCGTTGCGGTTCCCGTCCCGGAATCGATCGTCGAAGAGCAGCTCGAGCAGCACTTCAACGCCGAAAACGCCCACGGTGAAGGCGAGCACGACACCGAGGAGCACCGCGCCGAGGTCAAGGCCAACACCGAGCGCGCTTTCCAGAACGAGATCATCCTTGACGCCATCGCCGAAAAGGAAGAAGTCAACGTCAGCCAKAACGAGCTGATCGACTACATCGTCACCACCGCCAGCCAGTACGGCATGGACCCGAACCAGTTCGCTCAGATCATCGATCAGAGCGGCCAGGTCCCCATGATGGTGTCCGAGGTCCGCCGCCGCAAGGCTCTGGCCGTCGTCCTGGGCCAGGCCGAGGTCACCGACTCCGAAGGCAACAAGGTTGACCTGAGCGACTTCGTCCGCCCCGGCGACGAGGCTGCCMCGGCGGCTGAGTCCGTTGAGGAAGAGGCTTCCGAGGAAGCAGCTGCCGCCGACGCCACGCCGAGCGACGACCCCGCAGCAGTGAAGTTCTAGCATTGCCGCTGACGGCCCCCGGATCACCGATCCGGGGGCCGTTTGTTTTAAGTCCCCGGGACCCGGCTGGCAGGCTCCCGGCAATCGTGCGCCGTCAGCGAACAGCCCTGCGCCTGCGCACAAACGGGCAGTGAAAACCGTTAGTGTCCATGTAGGAAAGTTCAGTGATGTCGTTCAGTGACGTCACCGTCGCCAGCGAGAGGTAAGTACATATGTCACAGCACGCAGGGGCACCCCGGATGGCCACGGTCGATCCGGCAGCCCAGGATAACTACATTTACAACCGCCTGCTGAAAGAGCGCATCATCTGGCTCGGCTCCGAGGTCCGCGACGAGAACGCCAACGCGATCTGCTCGCAGCTCCTGCTGCTCTCGGCGGAGAATCCTGAAAAGGACATCTACCTCTACATCAACTCTCCCGGCGGCTCCGTCACCGMCGGCATGGCCATCTATGACACCATGCAGTTCATCCCGAACGACGTGGTCACCGTGGCCACCGGCCTGGCCGCGTCCATGGGCCAGTTCCTGCTCTCCTCCGGCACGAAGGGCAAGCKCTACGCGACCCCCAACGCCCGCATCCTGATGCACCAGCCCTCCGGCGGCATCGGCGGCACGGCGTCGGACATCAAGATCCAGGCTGAGCTGATCCTGCACATGAAGAAGGTCATGGCCGAGCTGACCGCAGACCAGACCGGCCAGACCGTGGACACCATCCTCAAGGACAACGACCGCGACAAGTGGTTCACGGCCCCGGAAGCCCTGGAATACGGCTTCTTCGACAAGATCGCCGCGCACGCAGGTTMCGTGGCCGGCGGCGGCGGAACCAACGCCAATGGCTCCGGCAACGGCGGCGGCGCTGCGACAGCCACCGAGAACTGACCGGCACGTAGACAGCAATGAATTCAGGAGCAATGAACATGAACTACAACTTCGGTTCGACTGCCGGTAACCTGCCGGGCAGCCGCTACGTGCTGCCGCAGTTCGAAGAGCGCACCCCTTACGGCTTCAAGCGACAGGACCCGTACACCAAGCTGTTCGAGGACCGCATCATCTTCCTGGGCGTCCAGGTCGACGACGCCTAGGCGGATGACGTGATGGCRCAGCTCCTGGTCCTCGAGTCCACTGACCCGGACCGCGACATCACGCTCTACATCAACTCCCCGGGCGGCTCCTTCACCGCCATGACCGCGATCTACKACACCATGACGTACATCCGGCCCGAGATCCAGACCGTTTGCCTGGGCCAGGCAGCCAGCGCCGCCGCCGTGCTCCTCGCCGCCGGCACGCCGGGCAAGCGCCTCGCGCTGCCGAACGCMCGGGTCCTGATCCACCAGCCGTCACTGTCCGGCGGGCAGGGCGGGCAGGCCTCAGACCTGGAGATCCAGGCCGCCGAGGTCATGCGCATGCGCTCCTGGCTCGAGGACACGCTGGCCAAGCACTCCGGCCGGACCCCGGAACAGGTCAACAACGACATCGAGCGGGACAAGATCCTCACCGCCGCCGAGGCCATGCAGTACGGACTCATTGACCAGGTGCTCGATTCCCGCAAGATCAAGCCCCAGGCCATCACGCGCTAATCAGCACAACGCGACGCCGGTGCGGCACCTTCACATGGCCGCACCGGCGTCCGCTTTCCACCTAACAGGCCCAAAGTGACCTAGAGTGGAACATGTCACAGCCAGCAGCAAGCTACTAAAGGGGTTCACACATGGCTCGGATTGGCGAGAGCACTGATCTGCTGAAGTGTTCTTTCTGCGGAAAGAGCCAGAAGCAGGTTCGCAAGCTCATTGCCGGGCCCGGCGTCTACATCTGCGACGAGTGCATCGAACTCTGCAACGAGATCATCGAAGAAGAACTCGCGGAAGTAGCTGACCTCGGCAGTTTCGAACTGCCCAAGCCCCGCGAGATTTTCGATTTGCTGCAGGAATATGTGATCGGACAGGAACCCGCCAAGCGGTCGCTCGCCGTCGCTGTCTACAACCACTACAAGCGGATCCAGGCCGGCCACGCGACGAAGAGCGGCAGCMTTGCCGACGGCGTACACCACGATGACGTCGAGATCGCCAAGTCCAACATCCTCTTGATCGGCCCCACCGGCTGCGGCAAGACCTATCTGGCCCAGACCCTGGCCCGCCGCCTCAACGTCCCGTTCGCGGTGGCCGACGCCACGGCCCTGACCGAGGCCGGCTATGTCGGCGAGGACGTCGAGAACATCCTCCTTAAGCTCATTCAGGCCGCCGACTATGACGTCAAGAAGGCTGAGCAGGGCATCATCTACATCGATGAGATCGACAAGATCTCACGCAAAAGCGAAAACCCGTCCATCACCCGGGACGTCTCGGGTGAGGGGGTGCAGCAGGCGCTCCTGAAGATTCTCGAAGGCACCGTCGCCTCGGTCCCGCCGCAGGGCGGACGCAAGCACCCGCACCAGGAATTCATCCAGATCGACACCACCAACGTGCTGTTCATCGTGGCCGGTGCCTTCGCGGGGCTCGAGGACATCATCGGCTCACGCTCCGGACGCAAGGGCATCGGCTTCGGCGCCCCGCTCAACGAGGTCAAGAACACCACGGATTCCTACGGCGAGGTCATGCCCGAGGATCTGCTCAAGTTCGGCCTGATCCCCGAATTCATCGGGCGTCTGCCCGTCATCACGACCGTGTCGAACCTGGACCGTGCAGCGCTCATCCAGATCCTGTCGACGCCGAAGAACGCGCTCGTCAAGCAGTACCAGAAGATGTTCCAGCTCGACGGGGTGGAGCTGATCTTCGACGAAGAGGCCCTGAACCTGATCGCGGACCAGGCGCTGGAACGCGGGACAGGGGCCCGCGGGCTCCGGGCCATCATKGAGGAAGTGCTGCTTCCGGTCATGTTCKACCTCCCCAGCCGCGACGACATCGCGAGCGTAGTGATCACGGCCGATGTGGTGGCCAAGAAGTCGCAGCCCACGATGATCGCCCACGACGTCGTGGCCAAGCGTCGGAATAAATCCGCTTAKTTCATCGCTACACGTCACTGGTGCGCCCTGAGTGCGCCATGCCCMGAAGACTTTCCTGAGGAGACCGCCTGTGTCTGAAACCGCTCCCAACAAGGCCGATTTCTGGTTCGACCCGATKTGCCCCTTCGCCTKGGTCACTTCGCGCTGGATCGGCGAAGTGGAAGACGTCCGCGACATCAAGACCGAGTGGCATGTGATGAGCCTCGCCGTGCTGAACCAGGGCCGCGAGGAACTGCCCGAGCAGTACAAGGAGTTCCTGAAGAAAGCGTGGGCTCCCGTTCGCGTCATCACGGCCGCCGCCGAGCAGCACGGTGCCCAGTACATCAAACCCCTCTACGACGCCATGGGCACGAAGATCCACAACGAAGGCGTCAAAGACATCGACGAGATCATCGCCAAGTCCCTGGCCGAGGCCGGACTGCCGGCCGAACTTGCCGCGGCCGGCCAGTCGGAGGAGTTCGATGCGCAGCTGCGCGCCAGCCACGAGGCCGGCATCTCGCTGGTGGGCCAGGACGTTGGCACGCCGGTGGTAGCTTTCAACGGCACCGCGTTCTTCGGCCCGGTCCTGACCCGCATCCCGCGCGGCGAGGAGGCCGGCCGCCTCTGGGACGCCACCGTGACCCTGKCGTCGTTCCCGTACTTCTTCGAGATCAAGCGCAGCCGGACCGAAAGCCCCGTCTTCGACTGAGCCCGGCCGGTACCGCCGGCCTCGGGAGCCCGGGGAGAATTACTGCGATGTAGTTCTTCCCGGCCTCTTGTGCATGGCGGGGTCGAGGAGAACAATGGAACTTACCCACTTCGAAAGAAGAGGGACGCAGGAACCAAAGATTCAGTGACACTCATCCGACGCAGCCTTCGGCAAAGTCAGATGATGGCTACCAGTGACGAGGTAGGAAGACCTGGAAATCTAAGGATCCCGCCAGATTGTCTAAGACGTCACGTGACAATCGAAAAGTCGAAGCCCCACCAACGGCTAACGCTGATGGGGCTTCCCCTTTGCCCAAAATTAGGGGCTGCGCAAAAATAGKGGCCCAAAGCTCGGATTCACCTTCGGTGAACGTCGTGAGG
>NZ_JBFTHK010000110.1:0-13926 GCF_056394205.1 Arthrobacter sp. 10T413_2
GAGCAGCACCGTGGCTTCGGTCAGACCCGCAGCCCGCCGCACCGCGCTGAGCGTGGATGCTTCTACCGCGGAACGGTCCAATGAAACCCCGAGGCGGTCAAGCAATGCGGACAGTTCGCCGGCGTGGGGTGTCAGGATCACTTGCGGGGCCAGCACTTCAGGCAGTGCGGGCAACGCGCCGGCGTCGGCGATCGTMGGCAGGCCCGAGTCTGCGGCGTCGCGGGCGCGCTGCAACTGCTGTTCATCGGAGTCATCCAGCCCGGAGCCAACGAGCCATGCCTGAACGTGCGTGTCGGCCACGGCGCCGGTGCTGCACACGACCTCGGGGCAGGATTGCCGGACGAGGTCGGCGACGTCCGGCGGCCCAAGATAGCGCACCATGCCGACGCCGGCAGCCAGGGCGCCMTTGCAGGCCAGCACCGCGGCACCGGGATAGGCGCTGGAGCCTGCGACCACCCCAAGCACTCCCCTGGAGTACTTGTGCGCCCGCCGCTCCGGGCGCGGCAGGAGGGCGGAAAGGTCGCGGGCCTCAAGCCGTCGCAGGGCCGGCCATGGCAGCGCGTCCTCGATTCCGATCGGGATAATACGGATGCTGCCGGCGAAGTCGGCGCCGGGGTCCGCGAGCAGGCCGGCCTTGGCGGCACCGAACGTGACCGTCAGATCGGCGGCGAGGACCGGCGCGTGCGCCTCTCCGGTGTCTGCGTCAACGCCGCTGGGGATGTCGCAGGCCACCACGAGCGCCGGCCGGGAGTGCCCCAGGGCCTCGATCAGCCCCGCGGCCGGGCCGCGCAGCCCGCCCTGGGCTCCGGTCCCGAGGATTGCGTMGATCACGACGTCGGCGCCGCCGGCGACCGCGGCGAGTTCGGCCACGTTATCCCCAGTGAGGGTCACGGCGTATCCGCCGGCCTTCCGAAAGGCCGCCAGCCCCGCGTCGTGGGCGTCGCTGGCGGTGAGCACCGCCGTCGTCCGCATGCCGCGGCCGGCCAGCAGGGCGGCGGCGAAGAGCCCGTCGCCGCCGTTGTTGCCCTTGCCCGCCAGCACGGCCACCCTGGAGCCGTACAGCCGCTGACCGCGGCCGCGCAATGCGCTGATGACGGCGTTGGCGAGCCCGTAGGCGGCCCGCTGCATGAGAACAGCGCCCGCACCGGGGCCCAGGGCGTCGTCGAGAAATGGTTTCTCGGCTTCTCGTACCTGTGTTCCGGTRTAGGCGCTGATCATGGTTTCAGTCCGTTCGCGGTGCGGTCGCTGGGGAATGCCTGGCGCTCAGGCTGGTGCTGCCCGGGCGGCCGGCTCAGCCTTCCGCGATTACGGTCGCGGTGGCGATCCCGCCGTCGTGGCTCATCGACAGGTGCCAGCGCTTGACGCCTTTCGACTCCGCCACGGCCAGCACGGTGCCTTTGACCTGGACCGTGGGGCCGTTCTGGTCCAGCCCGATCCAGCAGTCCTGCCAGTTCATGCCGGCCGGCGCCCCCAGCACTTTGGCCACGGCTTCTTTGGCGGCGAACCGTGCGGCGAGAGACCGCGTGTTCAGTTCCCGCTCGGCCGGGACGAACAGCCTGTCGCGCAGCCCGGGGGTGCGCTCGAGTTGCCGCCCGAACCGCTCAATATCTACGACGTCTACGCCAATGCCAACGATCATGGCGTTATTCTACGGTCACGCTCTTGGCCAGGTTGCGCGGCTGGTCCACGTCGTATCCCTTGGCTGAGGCGAGTGCGAGGGCGAAGATCTGCAGCGGAACCGTTGCGAGCAGCGGCGCCAGGAGCGTGGGGGTCTCSGGGATGTAGAAGACGTGCTCGGCATACGCCTTGACGGCTTCGTCCCCTTCCTCCGCGATCACGATGGTCCGGGCACCGCGGGCGCGGACTTCCTGGATGTTCGAGACCACCTTGGAGTGCAGCGAGTCGCGGCCCCGCGGGGACGGGACCACCACGAAGACCGGCTGGCCTTCCTCGATCAGGGCGATCGGGCCGTGCTTGAGTTCGCCGGCGGCAAAGCCCTCGGCGTGGATGTAGGCGAGCTCCTTGAGCTTCAGGGCACCTTCCATCGCTACCGGGAAGCCGACATGGCGGCCCAGGAACAGCACGGACTTGGCGTCGGCCATGGACTCGCCGAGTTCCTTGATCTCGGCCTCGTTGTCCAGGATGTGCTGGATCTTGGCCGGAATCTTGCCGAGGTCGGCCAGGATGTCCTTGATCTCGCCCTGGAACTTATTACCGCGCAGCTGTGCCAAATAAAGGCCCAGCAGGTAGGCGGCGGTGATCTGGGCGAGGAAGGCCTTGGTCGAGGCCACGGCGATCTCCGGTCCGGCGTGTGTGTAGAGCACGGCGTCGGATTCCCGCGGGATGGTGGATCCGTTGGTGTTGCAGATGGAGACCGTCTTGGCGCCCTGTTCCTTGGCGTAGCGGACGGCCATGAGGGTGTCCATGGTCTCGCCCGACTGGGAGATGGAGACAATCAGGGTGTTCTCATCCACGATCGGATCCCGGTAGCGGAATTCGTGCGAGAGTTCGACCTCGGTGGGGATCCGGCACCAGTGCTCGATCGCGTACTTCGCMACCTGCCCGGCGTAGGCGGAGGTGCCGCAGGCCAGGACGATGATCTTGTTGACGTTCTTGAGCAGTTCCGGGTCGACCCGGAGCTCGTCGAGCGTCAGCCGGCCGTGGATGTCGGAGCGGCCAAGCAGCGTCTGCAGCACGGCGTCCGGCTGGTCGTGGATTTCCTTTTCCATGAAGGACGGGAAACCGCCCTTTTCCGCGGAGGCCGGGTCCCAGTTGACGTGGTATTCCTTGCCTTCGGCGGGGGCGCCGTAGAAGTCCGTGATCTCCACGGAGTCGGCGGTGATCGTGACGATCTGGTCCTGGCCGAGTTCCACGGCGCGCCGGGTGTAGTCGATGAAGCCGGAAACGTCTGAGCCGAGGAAGTTCTCGCCGTCGCCCAGACCCACCACGAGCGGAGAGTTGCGGCGCGCTGCGACCACTACGTCCGGCTGGTCGGCGTGGACGGCAAGGAGGGTGAAGGCGCCTTCGAGCCGCTGGCAGGCGAGCTGCATGGCCCGGGTGAGGCCACCCTTGGCCGCGTCACCGCCGATCTGGTTCCGGTAGATGTCGCCCAGCAGCGCGGCGGCCACTTCAGTGTCGGTCTCGGACTGGAAGATGACGCCCTTGCGGAGAAGTTCCTGCTTGAGTTCGGCAAAGTTCTCGATGATGCCGTTGTGGATCAGGGCCAGCTTGCCGCCGTCGGACAGGTGCGGGTGGGCATTCTGGTCCGTCGGGCCGCCGTGCGTTGCCCAGCGCGTGTGGCCGATGCCGGTGACCGATTCGGGCAACGGGCTGGTCTCGAGCTCGGCAATCAGGTTGCTCAGCTTGCCCGACTTCTTCCGGGAAGAAATGGTGCCGTCGGCAACCACTGCAATTCCCGCTGAGTCGTAGCCGCGGTACTCCAGGCGCCGCAATCCTTCAAGGACAACGTCCAAGGCATTGTGTCCAGCATTTACCCGGCCATCTGAGTGGCCCACATATCCAACGATTCCACACATGGGGTCAAGCCTAGCGGGTTTCCGGGAGGGAGGACGTTGGACAAGGCCGTGCGGACGCTTCGACGCGGGGCCGACGCGGGGCCGGTGCTGCGCCGTGGCGGCCCGCTGCGGCCCTGTTCCGGCTCCCACCGGCCCGTCCATTTCGCTCTCGGCGTCGTGAGGGGCAGAATCTCTAGGGTGACTTTGCAACGCAATGAAGCGACCGGGGAAGGTGTCTCCCCGTTCGTGGAGCTGGACCGGCAGACCTGGTCCCGGCTCGCTGCCCAGATGGAGCAGCCCCTTAATGAAGAGGACGTGGTCCGCCTTCGTGGCCTCGGGGACCCCCTCGATATCAAGGAAGTGCGCGAGGTCTACCTGCCGCTGTCCCGGCTTCTGCACCTGTACGTGGAGGCCGCCGGTCAACTGCATGC
Organism: Arthrobacter sp. 10T413_2; assembly: GCF_056394205.1. NCBI lineage: Bacteria > Bacillati > Actinomycetota > Actinomycetes > Micrococcales > Micrococcaceae > Arthrobacter > Arthrobacter sp. 10T413_2. The sequence continues at coordinate 3,947 of NZ_JBFTHK010000110.1, forward strand.
CGCCACCACAACGTTCCTTGGCGAGACCACCCAGCGCACGCCGTTCGTGATCGGCGTTGCCGGTTCGGTGGCCGTCGGCAAGTCCACCATCGCCCRCGTGCTGCGGGAAATGCTCCGCCGCTGGCCGGGCACCCCGAACGTGGAGCTCATCACGACGGACGGGTTCCTCTATCCCCTGGCTGAGCTCAAGCGCCGGCAGCTGCTGGAGCGCAAGGGTTTCCCGGAGTCGTACGACCGCCGCGCCCTGCTGCGTTTCGTGAGCGAAATCAAGGGCGGCGCCGAGGAAGTCCGGGCGCCGTGGTACTCCCACGTGACCTATGACATTGTCCCGGGCAAGGAAGTGGTGGTCCGCCGGMCGGACGTCCTGATTGTCGAGGGACTGAACGTCCTGGCCCCGGCCCGGGCACGGCAGGACGGCCGGCAGGGCCTCGCCCTGAGCGATTTCTTCGACTTCTCCATCTACGTCGACGCCAAGACCTCGTATATCGAGGAGTGGTACGTGGACCGCTTCCGCAAGCTGCGGAGCACCGCCTTCGCGCAGCCGGAATCCTACTTCCACCRCTACGCCACCCTCTCCGATGCCGAGGCCGAACAGACCGCGCGCGAGATCTGGAAGCGCATCAACGAGCCCAACCTCGAGGAAAATGTCCTCCCGACGCGGGGCCGGGCGCAACTGGTTCTKACCAAGGATGCCGACCACTCCATCCGGCGGATGCTGCTGAGGAAGGTCTAGCACACATGTGCTACGACGGCGGGGGCGAATCGATCGGACGGCAGTCAGCCGGACCGGACTCGCCAAGCCGCCGGGCGTTCAACCGCCTCCTGATGGCAGGCACCGGCCTCACGGCCCTGAGCGCCTGCACTCCGGCCCCGGCGTCCGCGCCCGCTTCAGCACCGGCCGGCATTCCGGCACCGACGCCGGGGCTGAGCCCGGGTGTCCGCACCGGGCCGCCGACAGCTGCGACGTCGAGCTCTCCACCGCCAAACCCGCCTTCGGCGGCAACCGTTCCGGAAAGCACGACGGCGGMGGGCACGCCTCCGACACCKGCGGCAGCACCGCCGTCGAAGGCAGCACCGTCGAAGGCACCGCCGTCGGCCTMAGCGCGGGGGCCGCAGCATTCACTGACGGACCCCGCCAGCCCGTGGGTAATCGTCAACAAGCACCGGGCGCTGTCCCCCGCCACCTTTGTGCCGCCGGACCTCGTCCGGCCGTCCGTCCGCTTGGCCACCTCCGGCGAGGCGGCACTGCTAAATAGCACGACGGCGGCAGCGGCGGAGAAGATGTTCGCAGCCGCGGCTGCCGACGGCGCMATCATCACCCTGGCCAGCGGGTACCGTTCGTTCAGGACGCAAACGGCAACATACGGCAGCTACGTGCGCACCCGGGGCCGGGCCGAGGCCGACACCGCTTCGGCGCGGCCGGGCTACTCCGAACACCAGACCGGCTGGTCCTTCGACATCGGCGACGGCGGCGGGGCATGCAGCTTCCAGCCCTGCTTCGCCCAGCAGCAGGCGGCGGTCTGGGCCAAGGCCAACGMCCACCGCTTCGGCTTCGTGGTCCGCTACMCGTGGATGCWCCACGAGATCACGGGCTACTACTACGAGCCCTGGCACCTGCGCTACATCGGCGTCGCGGCGGCAACGGACATGTCCACCCGTGGAATTGCCACCCTCGAGGAGTTTTTCGGCCTGGAAGCCGCCCYGGGATATCTCTAGGGGGTACCTAAAGGGCGCCGACACAGCGCACGGCCGCGCGGATTTTCCCCACCTTTGCCACCTCGAMGGCGGGACACGCCGGCGCGATCAGCCGACACGCMGTCGAAACCCGGGAAAGCGGGGAAACCCGGCGCCAGCCGGCGACCGGCCGCCGGAACCGCTCCCGGTTGCCTAGTCGGCGACGAGCTCCAGGGCCAGCTCGGTCCGGACCACCTGGGCCAGTCGCTCCGCGACGTCCTGGGCTGTCCGGTGGTCTCCGGCCTCCACCATCACGCGCACCACGGGCTCAGTGCCGGAGGGACGCAACAACACGCGTCCGGTATCGCCGAGTTCGGCTTCGGCGACGGCCACGGCCGCAGCCACTGTTTCGTMGCCCTTCACGCGGGTGCGGTCCACGCCCTTGACGTTGATGAGGACCTGCGGCAGCTTGGTCATCACGGTGGCCAGCTCCTTGAGCGGGCGCCCGGTGAKGGCCACCTGGGCTGCGATTTGCAGGCCGGTCAGCACGCCGTCGCCGGTGGTGGCGTGGTCGGCAAAAATCACATGCCCGGACTGCTCGCCGCCCAGGCTGAAGCCGCCGTTGCGCATTTCTTCGAGGACATAGCGGTCCCCCACGCCGGTTTCACGCAGGCTGATACCTGCCTCGCGCAGGGCGATCTTCAKGCCGAGGTTGCTCATCACGGTGGCCACCAGGACATCGTCCTTGAGCTTTCCGGAGGCCTTCAGGGCCACGGCCAGGATCGCCATGATCTGGTCGCCATCCACTTCGTTGCCTTCGTGGTCCACGGCGAGGCAGCGGTCGGCGTCGCCGTCGTGGGCGATGCCAAGGTCTGCCCCGTGGTCCAGGACGGCCCGCTGGAGAGGGCCGAGGTGGGTGGACCCCACCCCGTCGTTGATGTTCAGTCCGTCCGGTTCGGCGCCGATGAGGATCACGTCSGCGCCGGCGTCCTTGAACACCTGCGGGGAACAGCCGCTGGCCGCGCCGTGGGCGCAGTCAAGGACTACCTTCAGGCCGTCCAGGCGATGCGGAAGCGTGCCGAGCAGGTGCACAATATAGCGGTCCTCGGCGTCGGAGAAGCGCTGGATCCGCCCCACCTCGCCGCCGACAGGCCGGAAGGGTTCCTTGCCGAGCTGCTCTTCAATGGCGTCCTCCACGTCGTCGGGCAGCTTCTGGCCGCCGCGGGCGAAGAACTTGATGCCGTTGTCCGGCGCGGGATTGTGTGAGGCGGAGATCATGACGCCGAAGTCGGCGTCGAGGTCCGCCACGAGGTAGGCGGCGGCCGGGGTGGGAAGCACGCCGGCGTCGTAGACGTCGATCCCGGAACTGGACAGCCCCGCCTCCACGGCGGCGGCGAGGAACTCACCGCTGGCCCGCGGGTCCCGTGCCACCACGGCGCGCGGCCGCTCCCCGCTCGTATTGCGGTCGTGGCCAAGCACGACGGCGGCGGCCTGCGCCAGCTGCAAAGCGAGCTCGGCGGTCAGCAAACCGTTCGCCAGGCCCCGGACTCCATCTGTTCCAAATAATCTAGACATCGGGTCAAGTTTAGTCGATGRCCAGGGCAGGTCCGGCTTAAGCGGCGAAAGCCCGCCCCGCCGAGTGGCGGAACGGGCTTTCGTGCAAGCGCCAGAAGCGCTTGGAAGCGGGATTAACGCTTCTGGATCCGAGCGCTAAAAAGCGCCGAGCGCCCCAATCGCCGGTCGCGCAAGCGGCCGGCGATCGGGTAGGCGCATTTTTAGCGCTTGGAGTACTGCTGAGCCTTACGGGCCTTCTTGAGACCGGCCTTCTTGCGCTCGATCACGCGAGCGTCGCGACGCAGGTAACCGGCCTTCTTCAGGGTGGCGCGGTTGTTCTCTGTGTCGATCTCGTTCAGCGAACGGGCGATGCCGAGGCGCAGGGCACCGGCCTGGCCGGAGATGCCTCCACCGTGAATGCGGGCAATGACGTCGTAAGCGCCATCAAGATCGAGGATCTTGAAGGGCTCGTTGACGTCCTGCTGGTGCAGCTTGTTCGGGAAGTAGTTCGCCAGTTCGCGGCCGTTGATGGTCCACTTACCGGAGCCCGGCACAACGCGAACGCGTGMAACGGCTTCCTTGCGACGGCCAACTGCAGCACMGGCAACGGTCAGTGCCGGGCGTTCCTTCTTCGGCGCAGCTGCTTCTGCAGCACCGCTCTCCGAGGTGTAGCTGGTCAGGTTTTCCTCAGCCTCGACGGCCTCGGTGGTCAGTTCTTCGTTCTGAGCCACGATTCTCCTTGATTAAAAGTTGGTTGGTGGCCAGGACTACTGGGCGACCTGGGTGATTTCGAAAGTCTTAGGCTGCTGGGCGGCGTGGGGGTGCTCGGCACCGCGGTACACCTTCAGCTTGCCCAGCTGCTGTGCAGCGAGGGAGTTCTTCGGGAGCATGCCCTTGATGGCCTTCTCCACGGCGCGGACCGGGTTGGATTCCAGCAGCTCCGCGTAGTTGACGGAGGTCAGGCCGCCCGGGTAACCGGAGTGGCGGTATGCGCGCTTCTGCTCCAGCTTGGCGCCGGTGAGGGCAACCTTTTMAGCGTTGATGATGATGACGAAGTCGCCCATGTCCATGTGGGACGCAAAGGTGGCCTTGTGCTTGCCGCGCAGCAGGATTGCGGTCTGGCTGGCGAGACGACCAAGGACAACGTCGGTGGCGTCAATGACGTGCCACTGGCGGTTGATATCGCCGGGCTTCGGGGTGTACGTACGCACGGTGTTTGCCTCGTTCTTGTTCTGGCGTTCTTGTTTTAGGCGTCACTCAAKGTGCACCTACTATCTATGCGCTACCGGAACAGAGGTGAGGGCTCTATGTAACCAGTCATCCTGAGGTCTCGAATGTGCACGTTGAGTAGCTATCCTGCAACCGGATTCTCAAGCGGGCACGCACCATCGAGTAGGACACGCACAACGACTACCAAGAATAGCCTGCCGCGGGGTCTTGGGTCAAAATGGGGTGTCCGGATGCATCCTGTGTGCTCGCTGTTCCGCATGCTGTCCMGTGCCGGCCCGTCGCATCCCTGGAGGAACCGTGTCCGATCCCGCCGCCGCCGGCACCGCATCGCTGCTCTTCATCGCCGGAATCGGAGCGGCCGGACTGTGCCTCGGCCTCCTCGTTGATCGGCTTCTCCCCCGCACGCTCCCACGGCTGGCAACATCGTCCGCCACCGGGACAAGAATCACGACGGCGGCGGCTACTTTTACACTGTCCGCGCTCCTGGCCTGGCGCTTCGGAGTTTCGCCCGAGCTTCCGGCCTATTTGGTCCTGGCCGTCGCCGGCGTCCAGCTCACGCGCATTGATATCCTGCACCACCTGCTTCCGAACCGGCTGATAATCCCCCTACTTGGGGCCGGACTAGTCCTCCTGACCGCCGCCGMGGCGGTGTCCGGCGAGCCCGGAAACCTGCTGCAGGGGGTCGCTGGCGCCTTAATATTGTTCGTTTTGTACCTCTTTCTGGCTCTGACCAGCAGAAACGGCCTCGGAATGGGCGACGTGAAGCTTGCAGCACCACTTGGCCTGTACTTGGGCTACCTAGGCTGGTCCCACTTGTTCTATGGCGGAGCCTTGGGGTTCGTCGCAGGGGGCGTCGCTTCCCTGATCCTGGTGCTCAAAAACCGCGGAAACAAGCCAAAAGAAGTCGCCTACGGGCCCTCGATGCTGGCGGCTGGCCTGGCCGTCATCCTGCTGCTCCCMTAGGTAGCCTCCGCCTGCGCGCGGACGCTGATTAAGTAAGAAAGCTTATCAAACCAAGTAGTCGAGCCATGCMCCTACTTGCAAACTGAGTACACCTCTMTTTTACGGGCAGGTGGTGCCCCAAATTTCCTTCCAAAAGTCGAGTATCGCCATTCATTGCGCCGCCGATAACGGCCATGCAAATGTTGTCCCAACGAACTCCAGCGAATAAGCAATCGGGGATTTACTGGAAATTCGTTCACTACTCACACTCTGGAAAAGGAAGAAATAAAATGACTGGTMTCATGGTCTCAATGCTCGCTTTCGTCGCCGGCGTCAAAGACAAGTTCACGAGTGAAGAAAAGGGCGCAACCGCAGTTGAGTACGGACTGCTTGTCGCACTAATTGCGGCGGTTATCATCGGCACTGTCGTAATTCTGGGCGGGCAGATCAACACCGCTTTCAAGGCGATCTCGGACCAGCTCCCGAAGTAGGTCTTGTACCGAAAGCCCAGGGGTGGGGCGCCGGCAAGTGGAGCGTCCGTTCCGATTGCCCCGCATCCATCCCTGGGCTTTTTTATTCGCATAATCGGGGCTGCGCTCCAAAGCCGTCCACCCGCGCCCGGATGCGGCCAGCGGAATGAAGTTTCCAGCGAAATGCAACAGCCGTCGAATTCGGTGTCTTTGGCGCAGATCGCCGTCGTGATCGTTGGTGCCGTAGGAGCCTTGGGAGGCCAGCCGGTCCCTGGCCCCCGCCACGTGATCGACGGCCTGTAGCGGACGCCAACGCCGGCCCACGCTGCGTCCGGTTCCAGCGGAGTGGAAGTCTGGAGGACCGCGGAGTTCGCTCCCGGAGGCCGGTTCCACGGGGCCCTACGACCTACACAGCCGTAGTCATGAAACGTACAAAATTGGCTCGTCTAAGTCCTGAGCCGTGATTGAAAGGCATAAAAGTGAAATCAMGCCTGCTGGGAGGCATCGTCGCACTTGTGCTCGCCGTAGTTGGCACACTGCTTCTGGTCTCATATGTTCAAGGATCTGAGGCTAGGGCTCAGGAGGGCCTAAGCCCCGTCGAAGTGTTGGTAGTTCAAGCCCAAGTCCCTCAGGGAGCTGACATTGCAACGATCAAGTCGGCCGTCAAGCTGGCCGCCCTCCCTGCGGCCTCGGTACCTAACGGGGCATTGAAGAGCCTTGACGGAATGGACGGCAAAGTGGCTGCTGTCGAACTCTTGCCCGGCGAGGCGCTCTTGGGAGCCCGCCTGGCGGATCCGGCCAGTCTCTCGGCACCGGGGTCCGTTCCTGTTCCCAACGGAATGCAGGAGATCTCGGTTCAGCTCGAGGCCCAGAGGGTCGTCGGAGGGCGTATTTCCGCCGGGGATACCGTCGGCATCGTCGTCCTTTTTGACAAGGGAGCGCTGAAGGACGCCCCGGATGTGGAAACAGGCCAGGAAGTGTTCCACAAGGTCCTGGTGACCAGTGTGCAGCGTTCCGCCACAAAGACATCAGCCGATGCAGCCGCAGGCACAACCGCTACCGAGCAAGCCAATACCGAGCTGCCCACAGGACAGTTGCTGGTTACGTTCGCCCGGAATGACGCTGATGCCGCGAAGATCGCGTTTGGGGCCCATTTTGGGAGTTTATGGCTCACGAAAGAGCCCGCCACCGCCACGGAAGGCGCCCCGTTCGTAGTCAAGAAGCCGGAGCTGTTCCGATGAGCCGCTTTGTACTGATCACGGCCGATCATGATTTTGAACGACGAGCAAGGCAGGCGGCCGCCGGCTTGCACGGTAAGTTCCACGCCATCGTGGCAGACCACCTTCCACCGGGCCCGGACGACGTTTTGCGGCTCCTCGGCAGCGAACTGGTCGAAGTCATCCTGATAGGGCCGGGCCTCCCTACCGATGACGCCATCCGTCTGGCCAGCCTCTTCGATCTTCAATATCCCGAAATTAGCATCGTGCTCGTGACCGGGGACGACACGCTGGTGGCACTTCCCGCCATGCGGGCCGGCATCAGGGATCTGCTACCGCCAGGTTCAGACGTGAACACCATTCGTACCCTGTTGGAGCGGGCCAGTCTCGCATCCGCCAGCCGGCGCCGTGGGTTGGGCAACTCMGTCGACGGAGAGCCGAAGACCGGCCGCATTATCGCGGTCATGTCTCCCAAGGGAGGGGTCGGCAAGACGACGATTACAACCAACCTCGCCGTTGGGCTGGGCAAGGAAGCTCCCATGGACGTTGTGGTGGTTGACCTGGACCTCCAGTTCGGAGACGTTGCTTCGGGGTTGCTGCTGGAACCCGAAAGGACATTGGCTGACGCGGTGGTTGGCGCTGCGGTACAGGACAGCGTGGTGCTGAAGTCCTATCTGACCCTGCACCCGTCAGGCGTCTACGCGCTCTGCGCTCCCCTCAACCCTGCGGATGCCGATCAGATTTCGGGCGAACAGGTCGGAAGGCTGTTGAGCCAGCTTTCCAACGAATTTCAGTACGTMGTCGTGGACTCGGCACCTGGAATCGGGGAACACGTTTTGGCAACCCTGGAACTAGCCACCGATGCGGTGTGGGTCTGCGGCATGGACATCCCAAGCATCCGGGGGCTTCGTTCGGGATTCAGCATCCTCAGCGAACTCGRCCTTGTGCCGGAGAACCGCCACATCGTCCTCAATTTCGCAGATCGGCGGGCCGGACTCACGATGAACGACATTGAGGCCACCATCGGCTGCCCTGTGGATGTGGTTCTGCCACGATCACGGGCAGTGCCTTTCTCCACAAATAAGGGCGTTCCGCTGTTGCAGGAAGGCAACAGGGATCCGTTCACCAGGGGGCTGCGCCAGCTTGTGGAAAGGTTTGGCGCCGGCTGGCAGTCGCGCCCGCACAAGAAACTTCACAGAAGGGCAGTAGTCCAATGAGCCTGACAAAGCGTTTGGAAACCCTCCGGGGCGTTGCTAGTGATTCTGTTCCACAATCGGGCGCTACAAGCGGCCCGTGGGCCGCTGGAGCAGCAGCCGCAGCAGACTTGCCTGGAGCCGCATCAGAACCTAAGGCCCAGGGCACCGACGCTAACGACGCTCTGAACGCCGTCAAGGATCGGGCGGGCGCGGCTCTGTATGAGCGCATGGGCACCCGCATCACAGACGCCGGCCTGGACGAGTCGGAGCTGCAAAAGTACGTCAAGGAAGAGCTCCGGGCCATCGTAGAAKAAGATGAGATTCCGCTGACCGCGCCGGAAAGGCACCGTCTCGTCCAGGAAATCATCGATGACGTCCTGGGACTCGGGCCCCTGCAGAAGTTCCTGAATGACGCGGCGGTTTCGGAAATCATGGTCAACGGTCCGGACAAGGTGTATGTCGAACGTGACGGCAAACTATCCCTGACCAATGCACGGTTCAGTTCAGAAGAACACCTGCGCAGGATTATCGAACGCATCGTCACGAAGGTTGGGCGGCGGATCGACGAGTCATCTCCCATGGTGGACGCCCGGCTCTCCGACGGATCGCGTGTCAACGCGATTATCCCCCCGCTTGCCGTCAACGGATCATCGCTGACGATTCGAAAGTTTGGGCAGGTACCCCTGACCGTCGATAACCTGATTTCGTTTGGGACCCTGTCCCCGGAAATGGCGGAGCTGTTGCAAGCATGCGTCCGTGCTCGGCTAAACATCCTGGTGTCCGGAGGCACTGGCACGGGCAAGACCACCCTCTTGAATGTCCTGTCGTCCTTCCTGCCGGCTGATGAACGCATCGTCACTATAGAAGACGCCGTGGAACTGCAGCTGCAGCAGGAGCATGTGGTACGGCTTGAAAGCCGGCCGCGCAACATTGAGGGCAAGGGCGAGATCTCCATCCGGGAGCTGGTCCGTAATTCACTTCGCATGCGACCGGACCGGATTGTCATCGGCGAAGTCCGTGGTGGTGAATCGCTGGACATGTTGCAGGCGATGAACACCGGACACGATGGTTCGATTTCCACCGTGCATGCCAATTCGCCCCGGGATGCAATTGCGCGGCTTGAAACCTTGGTGCTGATGGCCGGAATGGACCTGCCGCTGCGCGCGATTCGCGAACAGATCGCATCGGCCGTCAACCTCATCGTGCATGTCTCCCGGCTCAGGGACGGGACTCGCCGCGTCACGCACGTCACGGAAGTTCAGGGCATGGAAGGGGAGATCGTTACCMTCCAGGATGCATTCGTCTTCGACTACAGCGCCGGGGTGGATGCCAACGGACGGTTCCTCGGCAGCCCATCCCCTACCGGTGTAAGGCCTCGGTTCGTCGACCACTTTGCAGATCTTGGTATCCATTTGTCGCCGGGGGTATTCGGAAGCGTGCACGCGGGAGGTGGCTTCAAGTGACCACAACAAACCCAGTCTTTTTCGCGCTTGGCATCGGGCTGTGCCTTGTGGCGCTCGCCATCTTGCTGTTCTCTACCATCGGCACAGGCAAGTCCGGCATCRCCTTGTCCCGGCGACGGCCAGGCGTCGTCGCCGGGCCGTCAGTCCTGACCCGCATGACGGATACTGCACTGACGCTCGTGGACCGCAATGTCGGCCGGAATGCCAGTTTCGGCAGCAAGGAGTCGCTAGAGC
>NZ_JBFTHK010000111.1:0-13888 GCF_056394205.1 Arthrobacter sp. 10T413_2
GGCCAGGAGTTCCTGGACCTGACCCTGCCGAAAATCCGGCGCGCCCGGGCCGCGATCGACCGCTCGGGCCTCAAGGTGGCCTTGCAGGTGGACGGCGGCATCACCGCGGACACGATTTTCCGGGCCGCCGAGGCCGGCGCAGACGTCTTCGTGGCCGGCTCGGCCGTGTACGGCGCAACTGACCCTGCAGAGGCAATCGAACAGCTCAGGGTTGCCGGCAGCCGCTGAGGACGGCGCGGCCCGGGCAAGCGCGCGGGGGCGGTACGGGGCCGGACTGCCGCAAAGATTACTCGGACCGTAATGTACGCGGCCGGGAATAGCCGGAGACCAGCCMGGGTTGTGTCAGAATAACAACACACATACGTGCTCCGGGGTCGGTGTAAGTCCGAACCGGCGGTGATAGTCCGCKACCCGCGCGCCAGGGCCTCTCTTCGGAAAGGTGCCAGCAAACGGTTGAATCGGTGAAATTCCGGTACCGACAGTTAAAGTCTGGATGAGAGAAGCACGTACAGCTGTTACTGCGGCGCCCAGATGGCGCCGCATAATTGTGCTTTCGTATACCCCCGGAGCCATCGCGGTTCTAGAGGGAAGGAACGACACACATGAACTTTCTGCGATGGCTCTTCCAAGCACAGGTCCCGGTATTCGGATCTGTCCTGTTTCTTCGTGAAGTGCCTGGCACCATCTCCGGGCTGGCCCCGGCCCTCGGCGGCATGYGCCGCCGGGTATGGGCAGCCCCTAAGATGACMGTCTCCACTGTGGCCGTCCCCGACGTGGGGGTTATGGCATGAGCGGCAGTCACCTGGCCCCCAGAGCTTCTTTGGGCGAGTCCGACGCCGGAGTCCCCTTCAGCGCCGCGGAACGTGCGGCCATGCAAGCTGCCTTCGCTGCCGCGGCGCAGGGTCCGCGGGGCGCCAACCCTCTCGTGGGCGCCGTCGTTCTTGGATCCGACGGGTCGCCCCTCGTCACCGGGTATCACCGCGGGGCAGGGACTGCCCACGCCGAGGCTGACGCGATTGCCCAGGCGCAGTCKGCGGGTTTGKATCTCCGCGGTGCTTCGATGGTGGTGACCCTGGAACCGTGCAACCACTGCGGACGCACCGGGCCCTGCGCCCAGGCGATCATCAACGCTGGCATCACCGACGTCATCTACGCCATCGATGACCCTCATGATCCGGCCGCCGGCGGCGCCGTGACGCTCCGCGCCGCGGGTGTCCGCGTCCGGTCCGGGTTGGCGGCCGACGCCGCGCTGGATTTGAACCGGCGCTGGTTCGACGCCGTCGCGGCCAAACGGCCCTTCGTCACGCTGCATATCGCACAGACCCTCGACAGCCGCATTGCTGCCGGCGACGGCACCAGCCAGTGGATCTCCAGCCCGGAGTCCCTCGCCGACAACCACGCGCTCCGAGGCCGGATTGACGCCATCCTGGTCGGCACACAGACGGTGCTGGTTGACAACCCCCGGCTTACGGCCCGGAATTCTGACGGCGAGGAGTCCGGCAAGCAGCCGCTGCGCGCCGTGATGGGCTACCGAGGCATACCCGAGGACGCGGCCATCCACGGCGCGGACGGCAACGTCCTGCACCTGGCGACCCGTGATCCGCGCGAGGCCCTGGACCAGCTGTTCCAGAGCGGCGTCCGGCACCTCATGGTGGAAGGCGGTTCCCGGATCCTGAGCGCATTCCTTACCGCCGGCCTGGTCGATGAACTCATCGTCTACCTGGCGCCGACGCTGCTCGGCTCCGGAACGCCCGCCCTCGACGACCTGGGCATCACCACCCTGGCCGATGCCCAACAGTGGGAATGGGACTCCGCGTCCGGGGGCGCCGTCCGGATGCTCGGCCGCGACCTCCGGCTGCATCTTCGCCCGGCCAGCCCCGCGAGCCCCGGCAGCGCGCCCGGCGTGGAGAGCCCGGCCGCCACCTCTACTTCATCCGATACAACCCCGCACCGCAATGGCGCGGACACCGCCGMAGGAGGCAATTGATGTTTACCGGAATTATCGCCGAGCAGGGAAAGGTGCTGTCCGTTGAGCGCAACGGCGATGTCAGCGCCACCGTTCGGCTCCACGCGCCCGGCACCACGGACGGCCTCGCCTTGGGTGGTTCCATCGCGGTCAACGGCGTCTGCCTCACGGCCACGCAAATCGACGGCAAGGACTTCAGCGTCGACGTCATGGGCGAGACCCTCAACCGCAGCACCATCGGTGAACTCACTGCCGGCGATCCCGTCAACCTGGAGCGCTGCGTCCCGGCCGGGGGACGGCTGGACGGTCACGTCGTTCAGGGGCATGTCGACGGCGTCGGGCAGCTTCTGGAACGCGAGGGCCTCGGCAACTGGGACCGGCTCCGGTTCGGTGTGCCGGCCGGACTGGCACKGTACATCGCCGAAAAGGGCTCCATCGCCGTCGACGGCGTCTCCCTCACGGTCACTGCCGTGAGCCCGGCGAACGATCCGGCGCCCTGGTTTGAAGTCGGGCTGATCCCCACGACCCTGGCGGAGACCGGCCTGGGCAGCAAGCCCTTCGGCGGCCGGGTGAACCTTGAAGTCGACGTGCTGGCGAAATACACCGAACGCCTGCTGTCCTTTGCCAGCGGAACGTCGCCCGCAGCGCACCGGGCGTCCGCGGGGCCCACCGAAGAAGGAGCCCAAGAAGCAGCACTCACGGAAGGGGCAGCGAAATGAGCCGCGTCAAGGACCAGGCAGGCCATGTCCTGGCTGAAGAACTCCGCCCCGTCGCGGAAGGCGCCGCGGCAGACTCAGCCGCGCACCCGACTGCACACCCGGCTGCAGACCCAGCCCGGACGGGCCTCGATCTAATCGAGGACGCCATTGCCGCCATGGCCGCCGGGCGTCCCGTCCTCGTGGTGGATAACGAGGACCGCGAGAACGAAGGCGACATCATTTTCGCCGCCCAGCACGCGACGCCGGCACTGATGGGCTGGACGGTCCGCTACAGCTCCGGCGTGATCTGCGTACCGCTGGCCGCCGACCGGGCCGACGCCCTCGCGCTGCCGCCCATGGTGGCCATCAACGAGGACGCCAAGGGMACCGCCTACACCGTGTCCTGKGATGCCGCCGTCGGAGTCAGTACCGGAATTTCTGCCACGGACCGCGCCCTGACAGCCAGGATCCTGGCCGACCCGCAAAGCCAGCCGAAATMCCTGACCCGTCCCGGGCATGTTTTTCCCCTCCGCGCCGTTAAGGGGGGAGTGCGGGAACGTCCCGGCCACACCGAAGCGGCTGTGGACCTGTGCCGGCTGGCKGGACTGGAACCCGTGGGAGTKATTGCAKAGCTGGTGTACGACAACGGAGAAATGATGCGGCTGGACGGACTACGCGGCTTCGCCATTGAGCATGGCTGCCCCCTGATTTCGATTGCGGATCTGGTGGCCTACCTCGAAGCAGGGCAGCACGACAGCTATGCAGCGGATCCCGTCTGATGGAGGAGAAATAGTGACGACTTCTAAGACACGAGAAGAAGCGGCCATGGCAGGTCAGCCGCATCCGGTCAGCGCAGGACCCATCGTCCAACTGCCCACCGCATTTGGCGATTTCGTGGCMCAGGCCTGGACCGATCTGGCCACCGGAGCCGAACACCTGGCGGTCAGTTCACCGATGCAACCTGTGGACGGGATGGCCCCGCTGGTCCGCCTGCACTCGGAGTGCCTCACCGGAGACGTGTTCGGCTCSTACCGCTGCGACTGCGGCGAACAGCTGGCCTATGCCCTCGAGATGATCAACGAGTTCGGCGGTACGCTGCTCTACCTGCGCGGCCAGGAGGGCCGCGGGATCGGCTTGGCGAACAAGATGAAGGCCTATGCCCTGCAGGAGGCCGGATTCGACACTGTGGAGGCCAACGAGCAGCTCGGGTTGCCCGTCGATGCGCGCTGCTACAAGGCCGCGGCCCAGATCCTCGCCGATATGGGCCTCCACKAGATCCGGCTCCTGAGCAACAACCCGGACAAGCAGGACCGGCTCGCCCAGGCAGGCGTCAAGGTGGTGGAGATGGTCCCCACTGAGGTTCCTTCCAGGGAACAGAACATCCGCTACCTGCAGACGAAAAAGGACCGGATGGACCACCGCCTGGTTCTGGACGTTGAACCGGCGCCGGCCGGATTCGAGCACGACCAGGACTGACCCGGAGGCCCTCCAGGCCGTTCCACCCCGCTTCACCCGCCAGCCCGCCGTGTCCGGCAGCCTAAGCTGCCCGGCAGGGCGGGCTGGCGGCGGACCAACCACCAGACCCAACAGCAAGGAATTCCCATGAGTGGCCACGGCGCCCCCCAGATCGACCTCAGCACGTTCAAGCCGGAGGAAACCTCGCGGCTCAAACTGGCCATCGTGGCCGCGAGCTGGCACACCCAGATCATGGACGGGCTCCTTGACGGAGCCCTGCGTGCCGCGAAGGACGCCGGCATCAGCGAGCCGACCGTCCTGCGGGTGCCGGGCACGTTTGAGCTCCCCGTMGCAGCTGCCCGGCTGGCACMGCACTTCGACGCCGTCGTGGCGCTMGGCGTCGTCATCCGTKGCGGGACGCCGCACTTCGAATATGTCTGCGAGGCAGCCACCCTGGGCCTGACCGAGGTGAGCGTCCGCACGGGCGTGCCCGTGGGCTTCGGCGWGCTGACGTGMGATACCGAACAGCAGGGCATCGACCGGGCCGGCCTGCCGGGTTCCACCGAGGACAAGGGGCACGAGGCCGTCACCGCCGCCCTGGCCACGGCAGTGACCCTCAAGCAGTTCGGCTGAGCACCGCTTCACCCCAGACAATTCACCCCGGACGACCGGAGCCCGCACAACTGCAGCCGCCCCACCCGGGGCGGTCGGCACCCCGCCGGCCGCCCGGTCTGTGATTGACCTGCTGTGCAATGCCTCACATCCCGTTCGTCATGCAAGGGCCCGGCAGGCGTTCCCGCGCCGGGAGCAAGTAGGCTTGGGGGCGTGAAGAATTTCGAGTCGCTGTTCGCAGAACTGAGTGAAAAGGCAGCCGTCCGCCCGGAAGGCTCCCGCACCGTCGCCGAACTGGATTCCGGAGTCCATGGCATCGGCAAGAAGGTCGTGGAGGAAGCAGCCGAGGTCTGGATGGCTGCCGAGTATGAATCCGATGAAGCCGCCGCTGAGGAAATTTCGCAGCTGCTGTACCACCTGCAGGTTCTGATGCTCGCCAAAGGACTCACCCTGGAAGACGTCTACAAGCATCTCTAGCCGCGCCCGCACGGAAACCGCCAGGACTCATCCGGCGGAACCCGCGCACCGCGTGGCCGACGTGCCCCAACAAAGACCTTCCACACCCAAGAGAGACTTTTCCCATGCTTAGAGTTGCCGTCCCCAACAAGGGATCCCTGTCCGAAGCCGCCTCCGCCATGCTTGCCGAGGCCGGCTACCGCCAGCGCCGCGACACCCGCGAACTGGTMATGGTGGACCCGGACAACKACATTGAGTTCTTCTTCCTGCGTCCGCGCGACATCGCMGTGTAMGTGGGCCAGGGAACGCTCGACGTCGGCATCACGGGCCGTGACCTGCTGCTCGACGCCGAGGTCGAGGCCGAGGAGCTGCTGCCGCTGGGCTTCGCCKCGTCCACCTTCCGCTTCGCCGGCCCCGTGGGCGATTTCACCACCATCGAACAGCTCGAGGGCAAGCGCCTCGCCACGAGCTATGACGGTCTGCTGCGCGGCTACCTGGCCGAGCGCGGCATCAAAGCCAAGGTGGTCCGCCTCGACGGCGCCGTGGAATCCTCCGTACGCCTCGGCGTCGCGGACGCGATTGCMGACGTCGTCGAGACCGGCACCACGCTCAAGGCCGCCGGCATGGAGATTTTCGGCGAGCCGATCCTGAACTCAGAGTCGGTTCTGATCGGCCGCAAGGGCGAGCAGAACCCGGCCACCGAGGTGCTGATCCGCCGGCTCCAAGGCGTGCTCGTGGCGCGGCAGTACGTGCTGATGGACTACGACATCCGCAAGGAGCTCGTGGAGCAGGCCGCCGGGCTGACACCGGGCCTGGAGTCGCCGACCGTCTCTCCGCTGCGCGATTCGGACTGGGTGGCCRTCCGCTCGATGGTGCCCAAGCGGGAAACCAACCGCATCATGGACGAGCTCTACGACCTCGGCGCCCGCGCCATCCTGGTCAGCAGCATCCACGCCTGCCGCATCTGAGCGCCCACCTGCCGAGTCCCTCCAGCAAACATCAGGAGAAGTCATGACTGTTGCCGTGCGCGTCATCCCGTGCCTCGACGTCGATGCCGGCCGGGTGGTCAAGGGCATCAACTTTGAAGGGCTCCGCGACGCCGGTGACCCGGTGGAACTGGCACACCGCTACGATAACAGCGGCGCCGACGAGCTGACCTTCCTTGACGTCACGGCGTCATCCGTCAACCGGGAGACCACGTTCGACGTCGTCCGCCGCACCGCCGAGGAAGTCTTCATCCCGCTGACGGTCGGCGGCGGTGTCCGCGGCGTGGCCGAGGTGGACAAGCTCCTGCGCTGCGGCGCGGACAAAGCCGCCATCAACACTGCCGCCGTGGCCCGGCCGGACGTGATCGACGAGATCACCCGGCACTTTGGGTCCCAGGTCCTGGTGCTTTCCCTCGACGCCCGGCGCACCCGCCCGGGTTCGAAGCCCACCCCGTCCGGCTTCGAAGTCACCACCCACGGCGGACGCCAGGGGACCGGGATCGACGCCATCGCGTGGGCCCGGGAAGCTGCCGACCGCGGCGTGGGGGAGATCCTGCTCAACTCGATCGACGCCGACGGCACCAAGGACGGCTTTGACCTGGAACTGATCCGGCTCGCCCGTGCAGGGGTCAAAGTGCCGCTCATCGCCTCCGGCGGCGCCGGCAAACCCGAGCACTTCCCGCCGGCCGTGGCAGCGGGCGCCGACGCCGTCCTCGCGGCATCGGTCTTCCACTTCGGGCCCCTTGACATGATCGCCCAGGTCAAGGCCGCGATCCGGCAGGCAGGCTTCGAAGTCCGCTAGGAATCGTTGTGCCTGGGCCCACGCCCGCCGGGTTCCCTGGCCAGGGAGCCGACGCGGACTTGCKAGGTTAGGGAGCGGGTGGGCATTCGAGGTCCGCTAGGAATCGTTGGTTGTRCCTGGGCCCACGCCCGCCGGGTTCCCTGGCCGAGCTTGCGAGGTTAGGGAGCGGGTGGGGATTAGAGGCCGACCTCGGCGGACTGCAGGAGCGCGACGGCATCCGGCTGGCCTTCGAAGGTCACGAGGGCGTGGCGTGTGCGGCCGTGGGCGTGCATGAGGAGTTCCCCGGGCTCGCCGACGATGGCCACCGACACGGGGGCTCGCTTGGCCACGTGCCGCGGGCCCGAAGGGCTCACCAGCACAATGCCCAGGTCCACKCCGCGGTACAGGATGGCCGCCCGCTTGACGAGTTCGTCCCACAGGGCGTCCGAGTAGGCCTCGTCCAGGGCCCGCGGTGCCCAGCGGTCCACGGCGCGGCGCACGTCTTCGGTGTGCACAAAGTATTCGATCAGGTTGGAGCTCTCGTCCAGGGCCTTGATCCGCAGCGGCGACRGCGCCGGGGGACCGGCCCGGAAGGCGTTGACCAATTTGGCGTAGTCCTCGGGGGTCTTCAGCGTGCCGGCGAGTTCGGCCGTGGCCTGGTCCGATGCCTTGGAAAGGCGTTTTATCAGCAGGCCAAGTCCGACGGCGATTTTCCGCTCGCGCAGGTACAGGTGCGCGGCAAGGTCGCGGGTGAGCCACCCCGTGCAGAGCGTGGCGGCATCAGGGCCGGCTGCCAGCAGGGTTTCGGCCAGGACTTCTCGGGACGGTTCGACGAAATGCATCACTTGTGAAACTAGCACGAGACGGCCGCGCGTGGGCACAGGAATCGCCGCCGCAGGGGTGCGTGACGGCTGCATCCGGCGGGGGAGCGGCGGGGGAACGCGGAAGGCGTGTCGAAGAGCGGCCAAGTGTTAAGCGGGAGTGTTAAGCGACGGCGTGGACCCGCAGGCCAGCGGCCTGCCCGGAGGCACTAGACTTGATCTGATGTCTGAGCAGCCCGCCCCCGCCACCAGCCCCGCCAACGCTGTCCCCAGCGACGCCGTTGACACCGGCGCCGTCATATCCGGCGACGCCGTCTCCAACGTAGCGCCAGCGGCCCCGGTTTCCCCGGCCAGCCCCCTGCCGGCCGGACTGGCGGACGCCCTGAAGCGCGACAGCGCCGGCCTGGTGGCCGCGATCGTCCAGCAGTTCGACACCCACGAGGTGCTGATGCTGGGCTGGATGGACGACGAGGCGCTGCACCGCACCATGACGAGCGGCCGTGTGACTTTCTATTCACGGTCCCGCCAGGAGTACTGGCGCAAGGGCGACACCTCCGGGCACGTCCAATGGGTCAAGTCGCTCGCCATGGACTGCGACGGCGATGCCCTGCTGGTGCGGGTAGACCAAGTGGGCGCAGCCTGCCACACCGGAACCCGGACCTGCTTCGACGGCCGCGAGATCGACGCCGTCGTCGGCCATGGCGGCTAAGCGCCCCCGGCGCGGAAACCCGGCAGAGCACTCCGGCACCCCCACAGCTTCACTGACCGGACCACAGGCAGGATCCCACGACCGGATCCGCTACGGGTCCCACTAAAGAACAGGCGGAAAGCACAGCCATGCAGGACCTTGGAATCATCAGCCCTGGCCTCGAAGAGTTCCGTGAACTCGCAGGCCACAGCCGCGTCATCCCCGTCCGGCTCAAGGTGCTCGCTGACGCCGAAACCCCCATCGGGCTCTACCGCAAGCTCGCCCACGGCCAGCCCGGAACGTTCCTGATGGAATCGGCGGCGGTCGGCGGATCCTGGTCCCGCTACTCCTTTATCGGCTCCCGCTCCCGCGCCACCCTGACTACCAAGGACGGCCAGGCGTACTGGCTGGGCGAGCCGCCGGTCGGCGTGCCGCTGGACGGCAACCCCGTGGACGCCATCCGCGACACCGTGGCGGCGCTCCGCACCGACCGTTTCGACGGCCTCCCGCCGTTCACCTCCGGTCTGGTCGGATTCCTGGGYTGGGAAACCGTCCGGCACTGGGAGAAACTGACCAGCCCTCCGGAGGACGACCTCGAACTGCCGGAACTGGCCCTCAACCTGGTCACGGACATGGCGGTCCACGACAACATGGACGGCACTGTCCTGCTGATCGCCAACGCCATCAACTTCGACAACAGCTCCGAGCGCGTCGACGACGCCTGGCATGACGCCGTCGCCCGCGTGAAGGCCTTGCTGGAAAAGATCAGCAGCCCCGTCAAGCAGCCCGTCTCCGTCCTGGAAACCGCCGCGCTCGACTTTGCCTCGAGCGTGCAGGAACKCTGGGACGAGACCGACTACCTCGCCGCCCTGGACCGCGGCAAGGAAGCCATCGTGGATGGCGAGGTCTTCCAGGTGGTGATCTCGCGCCGCTTCGAAATGGAATGCGGCGCGGACCCCCTCGATGTGTACCGGGTCCTGCGGAACACCAATCCCAGCCCGTACATGTACCTCTTCAGCTTCGAGGATGCCGCGGGCCGCGAGTACACGATCGTTGGCTCCTCGCCGGAGGCCCTCGTCACTGTGACCGGGGATGAGGTCATCACCCACCCGATCGCCGGGTCACGGCCGCGGGGCAAAACGGTGGAAGCGGACAAGGCACTGGCCGAGGAACTGCTGGCGGACCAGAAAGAGCGCGCCGAGCACCTGATGCTGGTCGACCTGTCCCGCAATGACCTTTCCAAGGTCTGCGTCGCTGGATCCGTCGACGTCACGCAGTTCATGGAAGTGKAGCGCTTCAGCCACATCATGCACCTCGTGTCTACGGTGGTCGGCAAGCTGGCTCCGGAGGCCAAGGCCTAYGACGTCCTCAAGGCCACGTTCCCGGCAGGCACCCTTTCCGGAGCCCCGAAGCCGCGGGCCCTGCGCCTCCTGGACGAGCTTGAACCGCACCGGCGGGGAATCTACGGCGGCGTGGTGGGGTACCTGGACTTCGCCGGCKACATGGACATGGCGATCGCGATCCGTTCGGCCCTGCTCCGGGAAGGCCGCGCGTACGTCCAGGCCGGCGGCGGGATCGTTGCTGATTCGGTCAACCCCACCGAGGCCCAGGAAACCGTCAACAAGGCCGCCGCGCCGCTGCGCGCCGTCCACACCGCCGGTTCGCTGCACAACATCACCGCCGACCAGGTGCCCGACGCCGCCACTGTGCCCGATGCCGCGTCGGTGTCAGACGCCGGGGTGGACAACTGATGGGGGAGCCGGAAGCCATCGTCAAGACCACCGCAAGGCCGGCCGTTCCTCGCTGGGCCCGCAAGTCCACGCTTGTCCTGGTGATCGCCGCCCTGGCGCTGGCCGTCTTCGGAACCACCACGCAGACCTGGCTGACGGTGCACCTCGATCCCGCCCAGCTCGGCGGCGCCGTGGCCAGCCAGAACGGCCTGCAGGTCCAAGGCAGCAAAGCCGCCACCACCGTGACGGCCCTGGCCCTCGTTGCCCTCGCCGGGGGTCTCGCGGCCTCCATCGCCGGGCGCGTGGCGCGCTGGGTCATCACCGTCATCATCGTCCTGGCCGCAGCGGGCATCGTGGCCGCGGCCGCCGTCGTGCTGGCGGACCCGCTGGCAGCGGCCCAGGGATCCATCGCGGCCGCCACCGGAATCAGCGGCAGCAACGTCCAGGTGGACGTCACCGTCTTCCCCGTCCTGGCCGTCGTCGCCGGGTCCCTGCTGGGGATCTGCGCCCTCGCGATCGTGCCCGCCGGCCGGTACTGGAAGAGCCGCACCAAATATGACGCGGCGGCCGCCACGCCCGCCGACGGCGGGACTGCAGTTGGTGGTACTACAGCCGCAGCGCCCGCGGACGAGATTGACAGCTGGGACCGGTTGTCCCGAGGGGACGACCCCACCTGAGCCGATGCCGCGGGCGCACCCAGTGACACCGCCAGCAACGCGGCCAAAACACACAGCCAAAAAATGGCAGAATGTAAGCAGTATTTATCCTGAGGAGATTTCAATGAGCAAAGCCACTGTTTCCGCATCTACGTCCGCTGCTTCGAAGGGCGTCTACGGCGACGTCGATCACAGCGAAGCGCCGGGTCACGGCAATAGCCCGGCCGCGTGGACCTGCGTGATCGTGATGCTGATCGGCGCCCTCATTGCGTCCATCGCCTTCGTCATCGCCAACACGCCCGTCTTTATTGCCGGCGCAGTCGTCATGGTGATCGGCCTGCTGGCCGGYTGGGTCATGCGCAAGGCCGGCTACGGCGTCGGCGGCAGCAAGCTGAAGAACTCCGGCCACTGAGCGTGAGCGTTCTCGACGACATCAATGCCGGTGTCAGGGAGGATATGGAGGCGCGCCAGCGCCTCGTCACGCTCGCGGAATTGAAGGAGCGTGCCGCCGCGGCGGCACCTGCCCGCGATGCCTGGGCGGCCCTGGGCGGGAACTTAAGCCCGCGGGACCAGCTCAAAGTGATTGCCGAGGTCAAGCGCCGGAGCCCGTCCAAGGGCCGGCTCGCGGAGATCGCCGATCCCGCTGCCCTCGCCGCGCAATACGCCGACGGCGGGGCCGCCGTCATCAGCGTCCTAACCGAGGAACGCCGCTTCGGCGGCTCGCTGGCTGACCTCGACGCCGTCCGGGCAGCCGTGGACATTCCGCTGCTGCGCAAGGACTTCATGATCGACGAGTACCAGATCTGGGAAGCCCGTGCCCACGGCGCCGACCTGATCCTGCTGATCGTGGCCTCGCTCTCCKACGCCCAGCTGCGCGAGTTTACGGCCCTCAGCCGCGAACTCGGCATGAACGTGCTGGTGGAGACCCACACGGCCGAGGAAATCGAGCGCGCCGTGGCTGCCCAGGCCCGGATCATYGGCGTCAACGTSCGCAACCTCAAGACGCTCGACGTCGACCGATCCGTCTTCGCGGACCTGGCCGGCGGGATTCCCGCCGGTGCGCTCGTGATCGCCGAGTCCGGGGTGCGCGATGTCCAGGACGTCAGCCACTACGCAGCCCGCGGCGCCAACGCGGTCCTGGTGGGCGAGGCGCTGGTCAGCGACACGACCCCCCGCGAACGGATCGCAGAATTCATGGCCGCCGGCGCAACGGCAATCGCCGCCCGCGCCTGAGGCAGGCCGGTCCGGGCGTCTGCGTCCGGGCCGCGAGCGGTACCGGGCCCGCAGTTGCCCGGACAACGAKCGGATCTCATGTGCAGATCCCCAAAGCTAGCAGTGGAACAGGATGGTGAGACTGATGGTTGATGCGCCAGCAGCCGGCTCAGACGAAAGTGCCGTGGACGCGTTCCTGCAGGGCGACMGCCCCCAGGAACAGCCCACGCAGGGCGAACCATCCCTGCGGCACGCCCCAGGACCGTACTTCGGGAACTACGGCGGCCGATGGATGCCGGAGTCGCTCATCGCAGCCCTGGACGAACTCGAGGACACCTTCGAGAAGGCCAAGGCCGATCCTGAGTTCACCGCCCAGATCGCCGACCTGAACAAGAACTACTCGGGTCGGCCTTCACTGCTGACCGAGGCCAAGCGCTTCGCCGAGCACGCCGGGGGTGTCCGGATCTTCCTCAAGCGCGAGGACCTCAACCACACCGGCTCGCACAAGATCAACAACGTCCTGGGCCAGGCGCTGCTCGCCAAGCGGATGGGCAAGACCCGCGTCATCGCCGAAACCGGCGCCGGGCAGCACGGCGTGGCCAGCGCCACCGCGGCTGCCCTGCTCGGCCTGGAATGCGTCGTCTACATGGGCGCCGAGGACTGCCGCAGGCAGTCCCTCAACGTGGCCCGGATGGAACTCCTCGGCGCGACGGTCATCCCGGTGACCAACGGCTCTCAGACCCTCAAGGACGCCATCAACGAGGCCCTGCGCGACTGGGTCGCGAACGTGGGCACCACCCACTACCTGCTGGGGACCGCCGCMGGCGCGCACCCGTTCCCGGCGATGGTCCGCTACTTCCACGAAGTAATCGGCGAGGAAGCCCGGGCCCAGATCCTGGACCAGACGGGCCGGCTTCCGGACGCCGTCTGCGCCTGCATCGGCGGCGGCTCCAATGCCATCGGCATCTTCCACGGCTTCCTCGATGACCCCTCGGTCAAGATCTACGGCTTCGAAGCCGGCGGCGAGGGCGTCGAAACCGGACGCCACGCAGCCACCATCACCCTCGGCAAGCCGGGCGTGCTGCACGGCGCACGGTCTTACCTCATGCAGKACGACGACGGCCAGACCATCGAATCGCACTCCATCTCGGCGGGCCTGGACTACCCCGGGGTCGGCCCCGAGCACTCCTACCTCGCTGACATCGGGCGGGTCAGCTACGAGCCCATCACGGACAGCGAAGCCATGGAGGCCTTCCGGCTCCTCTGCCGCACCGAGGGCATCATCCCCGCCATCGAGTCCGCGCACGCCCTAGCCGGCGCCATCAAGGTGGGCCAGCGGCTAGCTGCCCAGGGTGACGCGTCAGACAAGATCGTGATCGTGAACCTCTCCGGCCGCGGCGACAAGGACGTCGCCACCGCCGCGGAATGGTTCGACCTGCTGGACAAAGACTCACCCGAAGCCGAAATCGCCAAAGAGGGGGAACAGCTGTGAGCACCACCCACGACGGCGCCAACCAGGCAGCCGCACAGCACGCCAGCAAGTCGGCCGCCGCCATTGACCGCGCCCGGGCCCAGGGCCGGGCAGCCCTGATCGGCTATCTGCCCGCCGGCTACCCGAGCGTTGAAGACACTATTGCCGCAGGCATCGCGCTGGCCGAGAACGGCGCCGACCTCATCGAAATCGGCATCCMGTACTCGGATCCKGTCATGGACGGCCAAGTCATCCAGGCGGCCACCACGGAGGCCCTCGCGAAGKGCTTCCACGTCCGGCAGGTCTTCGACGTCGTCCGCGGCATCACGAGCAAGACCGACGCTGCCGTCCTGGTC
>NZ_JBFTHK010000112.1:0-13809 GCF_056394205.1 Arthrobacter sp. 10T413_2
GTGATCGCGATGGTCACCATCCCCTGCGCATCGATCGAGATCTCGAACGCCTCTTCGCCACGGACCGGATGTCCCGGCAGTGTGCCGTAGCCGAATCCGGCGGACTGCGGGCCGTCGCCCGCCACCGGCTGCCGCACCCAGACCACTTCGCAGGGGGCGTTGATGCGGAAGGGCCCGACGCCGAAACCGCTCACCACGCGGGTTCCKGGGACCACGACGCCGGACTCCGCCCGGACCCGCAGCCCTGACCGCTTCTGGAGTTGCCACGTCAGCATGCCCTGGACCGCACGCCGGTAGGCCGCCATTCCCTCCCCCACGGGGGCCTGCGTGACAAGGCATTCGACGCCCTCGGGCGGCGGGCCATGTTCCGTGGCGCCGATGCCCGCATAGTTCAGCGCACCGCCGGCGATCCGTGTGTTCACGCCTGCCCTCCCTGCGCGAGCCGGGCCCAGCCGAGCTGCTCCTGCTGGCGCCGGCTGAGCGTAGCGACCACGAGGTCGTAGGAGTCCTCCACCATGTCGCGGATCATGGAATCGGGCAGCGAGCCGTCCAGCCGGACGCCGTTMCAGTGCGTCTTGTTCAGGTGCCAGGCGCCGGTGATTTCCGGGTGGGCGGCACGCAGTTGCTGGGCGAGCAMCGGCTCGCATTTCAGGCTGACGGAAAAGTCGGCCTCGTCCATCGCTGACAGCGCGAACATCTTGGCCCGGAGCTCGCCGGAGACGGCGGCGCGGACCTTGAAGACGGAGGTCTCGGGACCGAACGGAAAGTCCTCGAAGGCCCCGGGGAACCCGAGGCAAAGGACCCGAAGTGCAACTGCATCCATGCTTCGAGCCTACTGTTTCAGGTTCCGTTGCGGGGGCTACAAGCCGAAGCGCACGGCGTCCTGCGCCGGACACGCATTCATGATCACGTCGAGGCCGGCGGCCTTGGCGCGCTCGGCGGCCGCCTCGTCAATGACGCCCAGTTGCAACCAGACGGCCTTGGCGCCGACGGCGATTGCCTGGTCCACGACGGCGCCCACCTTCTGCGAATTCACGAAACAGTCCACGACGTCGATGGGCAGTTTGCTGTCCGGGATGTCGGCGAGCCTGGCATAGCCCGTTTCGCCGTGCACGGGATCTCCCGGCAGGTTCACCGGAATGATCTCCATGCCCAGCCGGTCACGGATGAACAAAGAGGTGTCGTAGGCGGCGCGCCATTCGTTGGTGGAGAGGCCGACGATGGCCCACCGCCCCTTGGTGCGCATCAGCCGTTCGAGGACTGCAGGATCGTTGACATGGGGCATGAGCACAGCCTACGCGCAGTACCCGCGGGCGCGCCGGACTGCTGGCAGCCGCGGCGCCGGCGTCGAAGAAATGACCGCCGCAAGGGCACAACATTCTGCAGAGCCGAATATTACGTGGCACAAGACGGCAATTTCACGATCGGGACGCGCATCCCTTTAGTGTGAAGTACAACCATCCCGAGCGGCCAAGAGACCTGGATCGATGCAGCCGCAGCAACCCTGGCCATCAGCAGGGTGCTACCGCCAGGACCGATGGAGCTCACCTATGACTGTTAATTCCGTGTCCACGCCCGAGACCACGACGCCCGCCCTCATGTCCGAGGCGGAGCGGATCGCCTTCTGGGAGGAAGCCGCCCTCCGGCTCGACTGGGCGGACCTTTCCGGCGACTTCGCCGCCGGCCCTGCCGGAGACGCCGCCGGCGGCGATGCCTCCGGCGGCAAGCCCTGGCACACAGCCCACCGTCTGATTCCTGCCGACGTCGAAGCCGGTCTCGGCCCGCAGATCAGCTGGTTCGACGGCGGCAAACTCAACGTCGCCCACAACTGCGTGGACCGTCACGTGGCCGCGGGACGCGGGAACAAGGTGGCCTTCCACTTCGAGGGCGAACCGGGCGACCGCCGCACCATCACCTACGCGGAGCTCCAGCGCGAGGTCTCCAAGGCCGCCAATGCCCTGCTGGATCTCGGCATCACCAAGGGCGACCGCGTAGTGATCTACCTTCCGGTCATCCCGGAGACCGTGGTCATCACCCTCGCCGCGGCGCGGATCGGCGMCATCCATTCCCTCGTTTTCGGCGGTTTCTCCGCCGAGGCGCTCCGCTTCCGGGTCGAGGACACCGGCGCMAAGCTGCTGGTCACCACGGACGGCCAGTTCCGCCGCGGCGTGCCCGTGMCGGTCAAGGAAAATGCGGATGCCGCCGTCGCCGGTAAGAACGCGATCGAGCACGTCCTGGTGGTCAACCGGACCACGGCGCCGGAACTGCTGGACACCGTCCCGATGACCGCAGGGCGCGACCTCTGGTGGCACGACGCCGTCGGGACCGCCTCCGAGATCCACGAAGCCGAGGCGTTCGACGCCGAGACGCCGCTGTTCATCATGTACACCTCCGGCACCACCGGTAAGCCCAAGGGCCTGGTCCACACCTCCGGCGGCTACCTCACGCAGGCCTCCTGGAGTTTCGAGCACCTCTTCAGCAACCCGGACCCCGCGCTGCGGGACCAGGACGTCCACTGGTGCACAGCCGACCTCGCCTGGGTCACCGCGCACACCTACGAGCTCTACGGCCCGCTCTCCAACGGGGCCACCCAGGTGATTTTCGAKGGCACCCCCAACACCCCGCACCCGGGCCGGCACTTCGAGATCATCGAACGCTACGGCGTCACGCAGTACTACACCGCGCCCACCCTGGTCCGCTCCCTGATGGGCTGGTTCCCCGACGGCGTACCGGACACCTACGACCTCTCCTCCATCCGGCTCCTCGGCACCGTCGGCGAGGCCGTCAACCCCGAGGCCTGGCGCTGGCTGCGGGCCAACCTCGGCGCCGGCACAGCCCCGGTGGTGGACACCTGGTGGCAGTCCGAAACCGGCGCCACCATCCTCTCCCCCGCCCCGACCGACACCGAGTTCAAGCCCGGCTGCGCGGCCCGGCCGCTGCCGGGCGTCAGCACCCGGATCGTGGACGACGCCGGCACCACCGTGCCGCCCGGCGTCCAGGGCTTCATCGTGGTGGACGCGCCCGGCCCCGCCATCGCGCGGACGGTCTGGGGCAACCCGCGCCGCTACTTCGATTCGTATTGGCGCCAGTACGCGGCGCAGGGCTGGTTCCTCGCCGGTGACGGCGCCAAATATGACGACGACGGCGACACCTGGATCCTCGGGCGGGTGGATGACACGCTCAACGTCTCCGGCCACCTGCTCTCCACTATCGAAATCGAATCGGCCCTCGTCGCCCACCCGGATGTGGTGGAGGCCGGGGTATGCCCCGTCGCGGACCCGAAGACCGGGCATGCCATCGTGGCGTTCGTGGTGCTGAAGGATTCGGCGGCCACCGCCGACATCCACGGCGCCCTGAAAGCGCACGTCGCGAAGGCGATCGGCCCGATCGCCAAGCCGCGCGACGTCGTCGTCGTCCCCGATGTGCCGAAGACCCGCAGCGGCAAGATCATGCGCCGGCTGCTGACCCAGCTGTTCGAAGGAACCACGCTGGGCGACACCACCTCCCTCCAGAACGAGCCGGCCGTCGCCGGCATCCAGGACGTGCTGCGCGAACGCGCCGCGGCCGTCCCCGCCGCCGCCATCCCCACCCAGAAGTAAAGGAATCCCCATGACTGACATCAGCAGCGTCGCCCGTCTTTCCGAACCCCTGAAGTTCGCCTACTGGGTCCCGAACGTTTCCGGCGGCCTCGTGGTCTCCACGATCGAACAGCGCACCGGCTGGKACTTCGAGTACAACAAGAAGCTGGCCCGGATCGCCGAGAACTCCGGCTTCGAATACGCCCTGACCCAGACCCGCTACGCTGCCTCCTACGGTGCGGACAAGCAGCACGAGGCCACCTCGTTCAGCCTGGCGCTGCTGGCCGCGACGGAGCGGCTCAAGGTGATCGCCGCCGTCCACCCCGGCATGTGGCACCCCGGCGTGCTGGCCAAGTACCTCATCACCGCGGACCATATCTCCAACGGCCGGGCCGCCGTCAACATCGTCTCCGGCTGGCTCAAGGCGGAATTTGAGAACTTCGGCCTCGAATGGCTCGAACACGACGAGCGCTACGTCCGCACCGAGGAATTCATCCGCGTGGTGCGCGGCCTGCTGACCGAAAAGAACTTCAGCCGGTCCGGCAAGTACTACAACATCACCGATTTCACCCTGCAGCCGGCCCCGGTGGATGTGCCGGGACGGGCCCACCCCGAGATCTTCTTCGGCGGCAACTCGACTGCCGCGCAGGCCACCGCCGGCCGTGTGGCGGACTGGTACTTCTCCAACGGCAAGGACCTTGAGGGGTTCAAGGAGAACATCGCCGGAGTGGTCGCCGCGTCCAGCGAGACCCGCAGCGGCACCGGGGGCCAGCTGCCTTCTCCGAAGTTTGGCCTCAACGGCTTCGTCATCGCCCGCGACTCCGAGAAGGAGGCCCGGGACACGCTCCGCGAGATCGTCGAAAAGGCGCACAAGCCCGCCGTCCAGGGCTTCCGCGACGCCGTCCAGGAAGCCGGACCGTCCACCAAGGATGGCAAGGGCATGTGGGCCGACTCGAGCTTCGAGGACTTGGTCCAGTACAACGACGGCTTCAAGACCCAGCTGATCKGCACCCCGGAGCAGATCGCCGAGCGGATCGTCGAGTACAAGAAGATCGGCGTGAACCTGTTCCTCACCGGCTACCTGCACTTCCAGGAAGAGGTGGCCGCGTTCGGTCAGGACATCCTGCCGATCGTCCGCGAACTCGAGGCCGACCTCGCCCGCAAGCACGGCACCGAACTGGACCTGTCCGGCACGCCCGTGGCACAGGTTGAGGTGGCCGCGTAGTGGCGGAGCGCAGCTTCGGCTTCCGAACCCGCGCCCTGCACGCCGGCGGAACTCCCGACGCCGAGCACGGCGCCCGCGCCGTGCCGATCTACCAGACCACGTCCTTCGTCTTCAAGGACACCCAGGACGCCGCGAACCTCTTCGCCCTGCAAAAGTACGGCAACATCTACTCCCGGATCGGCAACCCCACCGTGGCCGCCTTCGAGGAACGCATCGCATCCCTGGAAGGCGGGATCGGCGCCGTGGCCACGTCCTCGGGCATGGCCGCAGAGTTCATCACCTTCGCCGCGCTGACCCAGGCCGGGGACCATATCGTGGCCGCCTCCCAGCTCTACGGCGGCACGGTGACCCAGCTGGACGTCACCCTGCGCCGCTTCGGCGTGGACACCACCTTCGTTCCMGGCACGGACCCGGCGGACTACGCCGCGGCAGTCCGGGAGAACACCAAGGCGATCTTCGTCGAGGTGGTGGCCAACCCGTCCTCGGAAGTCCAGGACCTTGCGGCCCTGGCGAAGGTGGCGCACGACGCCGGCATCCCGCTCGTCGTCGACGCCACCTTGAGCACGCCGTATCTCGTGCGGCCGATCGAGCACGGGGCGGACATCGTGATCCACTCCGCCACGAAGTTCCTCGGCGGCCACGGCACCACCCTGGGCGGCGTCATTGTGGAAAGCGGCCGCTTCAACTGGGGCAACGGCAAGTTCCCCACGATGACCGAGCCCGTGGCCTCCTACGGCAACGTCTCGTGGTGGGGCAACTTCGGCGAGTACGGTTTCCTCACCAAGCTGCGCTGCGAGCAGCTGCGCGACATCGGCCCGGCACTGTCCCCGCAGTCGGCCTTCCAGCTCCTGCAAGGCGTGGAGACGCTCCCCCAGCGCCTCGACGAGCACCTCAGCAACGCCCAGGCCGTGGCCGAATGGCTTGAAGCGGACGAGCGCGTGGCCTACGTGAACTTCTCCGGCCTGCCCTCGCACCCGCACTTCGAGCGGGCCAGGAAGTACCTGCCGCTGGGTCCCGGCTCAGTGTTCTCCTTCGGGGTGAAGGGCGGACGCGCGGCGGGCCAGAAGTTCATCGAGGCCCTGCAGCTGGCCTCACACCTGGCCAACGTGGGCGACTCCCGGACCCTCGTCATCCATCCGGGGTCCACCACGCACCAGCAGTTGAGCCCGGAACAGCTGGAAGCTGCCGGCGTCCCCGAGGACCTGGTCCGCATTTCGGTGGGCCTGGAAGATCTCGAGGACATCMTGTGGGACCTCGACCAGGCGCTGACGGCGGCATCGGAACAGTCCGAAGAATCCGCCCCGGACATCCTGCCGGCGGACAGCTGCACGATCGGAGCAAGCGCATGAGCACGGAAGAAACCAGAACCTGGACCGGGCCCTCGGCGCCGGAACGGCTGAACCTGCTGCGRCAGGYGAAATCCATCGCAATTGTGGGGGCCTCGGACAAGCCGTCCCGGGCGAGCTATTTTGTGGCGACCTACMTGCAGTCCTCCACGCGGTACAAGGTSTATTTCGTGAACCCCGTCGTGAAGGAAATCCTGGGCGAGCCKACCTACCCCTCGCTCGCGGACCTTCCGGAGAGCCCGGACATCGTGGATGTGTTMCGCAAGCACGATGACCTGCCGGGTGTCCTGGACGAGGCCATCGCGGCCGGCGCCAAGACACTGTGGTTGCAGTTGGGTTCGTGGCACGAGGACGTAGCGAAGGAGGCCGAGGCCGCCGGGCTCGACGTCGTGATGGACCGCTGCGTGAAAATTGAGCATGCCCGTTTCCATGGCGGCCTGCACCTGGCCGGCTTCGACACCGGCGTCATTTCCTCCAAGCGGCAGATCCTGGCCTAGCCTMCATCCCGCCGCCACCCCACCGTTGCGCTATCACTTGTGGTCGTTCTCAGCGCTGAGAACGACCCGAAGTGATAGCGCAACTGCTTTAACGGTCTAGGAGTGGTCGGGGGCCTTCGTCGGAACAATCGCGGGCAGGGTTGGCGTGATGTGGCCGGGGACGCGGGGCAGGTCCTCGCCGCCGGAACCACCGGGATTGCCGGGCATCGTGGGTAGGCCCGGCGCTTGCGGCCCGTGGCCCGGAGCCGGCAGGATGCCGTCCCGGCCGACGGCGGGGGGCGAGGCGGGAGGCGTGTGTCCGGCCTGTTCGGCCGCCTCCTTGCCGGCGTCCGCTGCCGCGCCGGCGGGTGCGCCGCCGGACGGCAGTGCAGTGCCCGGAGCGCCGGCAGGGGCAGTGCCGGCAGGCGCGGGGAAGGCCGGGACGGAAGCCGGCGACGGCTGGACATGTTCCGGGGCCTGAGTCGCGTGCCCCGAGGGCTGAAAGATGACACCGACGGTCTGGCTGACGCTGTGCCGGAAATCCTCGCCGGAGGCCGCCACGGCCCCCGCGCCCAGGCTCATGGCACCGATCACGGCGCCGCCCACGATTGCGAGGCGGCGGTTCCGCGCCTTGCGTCGTTCAGCAAGATCGACGACGACGGCGTCGGGCCCGGCTGCTGCGCCCGAGGGCAACGATCCCGCGGCGTCGCCGGTGGACGGCGCTGCTGCTGCTGCGCCTGACGATGCTGCGGCGGGCATCGCGCGGGTGGGCATCGCGCGGGTGGGCAACGCTGTCGTCGCGCTTGCGGCCGGACCGGCTGCTCCGACGACCCCGGCTGTTCCGGACGTGAGCAGTGCCGCGAGGTCGGCGCGGGGTGCGGGCGCCGCCTCCGGGACCAGGGCATGGAGCTGTTCGAGCGCGCTCCGGAGTTCGGCCGCGGTTTCGAGGCCGGAGTCGCTTAGCATCGCGTGGATGCTGCCATCCTGCTGGGGGTCGCGGGTGCCCGTCATGATGCTGCGTGGTCCTTTTCGGTTACGAGTTCGCGCAGGGCACTGAGCCCGCGCCGCTGAAGCTGTTTGATGGCACCCGGTGTCTTGTCCATGATGCCGGCCACCTGTTCGATGGAAAGGTCCGCGACGATGCGCAGGACCAGAACTTCCCGCTGCTCCTCGTTGAGCCTCGCGAGAGTGTCAGAGATACCGCCCAGTGAGCCGAGCGCCTCGTCTTCGGCGGATGCCGAGGACCGCGCGTCGTTCAGGGGGTCGTATTCGGCCAGATGCGGCGTGCGTTGCTCGCGCCGCCGGTAGTCCACCAGCCGGGCGTGGGCGACGGAGAAAATAAACGTCCGCAGACCCGTGTGGCCGMCCGTCACGCCAGCCAGTTTTGGCAGGACGTCCACGAACACATCTTGGGTCAGGGCCTCGGCGTCGTCCACTCCCCTGGCCCGGAAATATCCCAGCACGGCGGGGGAAATTGCCACGTAAACCGCGCTGAAGCCTGATGGGTCGCCAGCTAAAGCGGCTGACAAGTCGTCGTCGCTTAGCTGCTGTGCCAAGAGGCTGTCCTTCCGTTACTGCTGGGGTGCGGCCCCCAAAAGTCTAGCGGCCGCACCCCCGGGCCCCTCAAAGCGAGGGGTTCCTGCTTGCGGACCCCAACCGGGTCCAGGCTCAAGAGCCGGAGATTACTTGTCGTGCTGGGGCAGTTCGACGGACGGAGTGGCGGGAACGGCCGGGGTGGCCGGAACGCCGTTGGCTCCGGGGACAGCAGGAACAGCGGGGACCGCGGCCTTGACGTTGGCGTTAGCGCGTGCCTCGGCACCACCCTTCACGCTGGCGTCGCCCTTGACGGTGGCGCCGTCCTGGTCAGCGTCGACGGAGCCTTCGCCTGCACCCTCGGTGCCCTTGACGTCGGCGTCGGCGGCGGTGTGGTCTTTGGCCGAGCCATCGGCCGACGGTGCCGCGGGAACTGCGGGGGTGGCCGGGACGGCAGGCTTTGCCGGGAGGGTCGGGGTAGCCGGGGCCGCAGGGGTCGCCGGGGTGGCGGGCGTAGCGTGGGTCACTTCAGACTGCTGGGTGCTGGACATCTGGGCCGCGTTGGCGAGTCCGATGCCGGAGAATCCTCCGACTGCGAGGATGGCGGCGCCGACAGCAATCTTGGTGGTCTTGCTAACACTCTTCATAACAGACATACATCCTTTGTTTTGGGTGGAAGGCGGGCTGAGGCCTCGTGGGCCGTCGACAGCCCGCTCTCGCCGTGGAAGGCTGGCCGGCGCCCGATGGGGGCAGGCGCCGGCAAGCGCTTACGGTAAAGGGCCGACCGGAGACCAAATGGGGGGAAGGCGCCGGCCGGCGCTTACGGTGGAAGGCCGACCGGATACCCGATGGGKGGGTCCGAGCTCCGGAGGCGCTTACAAAGGAGTAATCGTCGGRGTGACCCGAAAGGTTACGCACCAATCGGAAATTCTCTATTTCTTTTTTCGGGCCGGGCACAGCGGGGGATTTTAGCGGCGGATTGACGACGACGGCGGCTCCCCGCCAGGCGGCGGTTTCAAGGGGACCCGCCACCGGCGGAACCGTTGCCCTCCCAACCGTTGCGCTATCACTTAGGGTCGTTCTCAGAGCTCAGAACGACCCAAAGTGATAGCGCAACAGCAATCAGGACCGGAAGAGCCCGCTGTAGGCGTTGAGGGCGATCTGCCCGCCCAGGTGGGCGTAAAGGACATTGCTTCCGGCCGGAATCTCGCGGCTTTTCACGAGGTCGATTAGCCCGGCAAGGGACTTGCCCTCGTACACGGGGTCGGTGATCATGGCCTCGAGCGAGGCGCCAAGGCGGATGGCCTCCAGGGTGGAGTCGACGGGAATGCCATAGAGATCCCCGGCCCAGCCGTCCATGACGGTGATTTCGTCGTCGCGGAGGTCCCGGCCCAGCCCGATCAGCTCGGCGGTGTTCCGGGCGATGCGTTCCACCTGGTCGCGGGTCTTCTGCAGGGTCGCCGAGGCATCGATGCCGATCACCCGGCGCRGTTTGTCCTGGCCGGCGAAGCCCGCGATCATGCCGGCGTGGGTGGAGCCCGTGACCGTGCAGACGACGATGGTGTCGAAGAAGACGCCGAGCTCGTGCTCTTGCTGTTCCACCTCGTAAGCCCAGTTGGCGAAGCCCAGTCCGCCCAGCCTGTGGTCGGACCCGCCGGCCGGGATGGGGTACGGCTTGCCGCCTGCGGCTTTGACCTCTTCGATGGCGTTTTCCCAGCTGCTGCGGATGCCGATGTCAAAGCCCGCACTGTCCAGCCGGACATCGGCCCCCATGATGCGCGACAGCAGGATGTTGCCCACACGGTCGGACAACGGATCCGGCCAGTCGACCCAGTTTTCCTGGACCAGMCGGGCCTTGAGGCCGAGTTTCGCGGCCACCGCCGCGACCTGGCGGGTGTGGTTGGACTGGTAGCCGCCAATCGACACCAAGGTGTCCGCGCCCTGCGCCAGGGCCTCCGGCACCAAGTACTCCAGCTTGCGGGTCTTGTTGCCGCCAAACGCGAGGCCGCTGTTGACGTCCTCCCGTTTCGCCCAGATCCGGGCACCGCCCAGGTGGGCGCTGAGGCGCGGCAGCGGGTGGATGGGACTCGGTCCAAACATCAGGGGGTAGCGCTCAAAATCGGTGATGGCCATCGACGGTCCTTCGCTCGCGGTGGGWAACGGCATCTCGAACATCCAACATGCAATATATTGCATTGTCCGGTACCGGCTCCGGGAGGACAAGAGGGATATACGATATGTTGCATGCCCGTCCCCTCGCTCTCCGGAGTACACAAGCGGCCGCTGCTCCGGGACAACGTCTTCGACTCGATCCGGAACGCGATCGTCGACGGCACTTTCGAGCCCGGCGAACGGCTGAAGGACACGGAACTGGAAGCATGGCTGGGCGTCAGCCGGACCCCCATCCGGGAGGYGCTGCTGCGGCTGGAACACGCCGGCCTGGTCATCGCCCTGCCGGGCAAGGCGACCATCGTGGCCCCCTACGACCAGGCATCGACCGAGAGCACGCAGCAGGTGGTGGCCGGGCTGCACGAGCTGGCCGCACGCCTGGCCGTCCCGCTCCTGGCGGAGGACCACATTTCCGCCATGGCCGAAGCCAACTCGCGCTTCGAACAGGCCCTGCAAAACGCCGATGTCGAGTCGGCGCTGCAGGCCGATGACGATTTCCACGCGGTCTTTGTCGGCGTCAGCGGCAACCCGGTGCTCCGGGACCTCCTGGAACAAACCACCCCGGTCCTGCGCCGGGTGGAGCGGATGCGCTTCGGCTCCTTTGCCGCCCGGGGATCCGTGGCCCAGCACACCGAAATCATCCGGCTCGCCGGCCTCCGCGACGCCGAAGCCACCGCCAGGGCATGCCGGGAGAACTGGCTCTCGCTGCGCTTCACGTCCTCGCAGTAGGCCCCGCGCGGTAAGCCCGTCTTAGCCGCGAAACTCAGCGCGAGCCTCAGCACGGCCCTAACAAGGACCTTAACGGCGACGGCGGCGGGCCGCCCTGCCAGGGTGACCCGCCGCCGTCKGGCGTCAGCTTCTAAAGCGTTAGTCGTTGATCAGGTCGTTGACGACGATCGTCTGGTCGCGGTCCGGTCCGACGCCGATCGCGGAGAACCGGGTGCCGGAGAGCTTCTCCAGCGCCAGGACGTAGTTCCGGGCGTTTTCCGGCAGGTCTTCGAGGGTGCGGGCGCCGGTGATGTCCTCGGTCCAGCCTTCGAAGTACTCGAAGATCGGCTTGGCGTGGTGGAACTCGGTCTGGGTCATGGGCATTTCGTCGTGCCGCACGCCGTCGACGTCGTAGGCCACGCAGACCGGGATCTGCTCGATACCCGTGAGCACGTCCAGCTTCGTGACGAAGTAGTCAGTGAAGCCGTTGACGCGGGAGGCGTGGCGGGCCAGGACTGCGTCGTACCAGCCGCAGCGGCGGGGGCGGCCGGTGTTGACGCCGAACTCACCGCCGGTCTTCTGCAGGTACAAGCCCATCTCGTCGAACAGTTCCGTGGGGAACGGCCCGGCGCCCACGCGCGTGGTGTACGCCTTGATGATGCCGATGGAGCKCGAGATGCGGGTGGGACCGATGCCGGAGCCCACCGAGGCGCCGCCGGCGGTCGGGTTGGAGGACGTGACGAACGGGTAGGTGCCGTGGTCGACGTCGAGGAAGGTGGCCTGGCCGCCCTCCATGAGGACCACCTTGCCCTCATCCAGGGCGGTGTTCAGGACGAAAGTGCTGTCAATGACCAGCGGGCGGAGGCGGTCGGCGAAGGACAGGAAGTACTCCACGATCTCGTCCACCTCGATGTCGCGGCGGTTGTAGACCTTGACCAGGAGCTCGTTCTTCTGGCGCAGCGATCCTTCGACCTTCTGGCGCAGGATCGAGGCGTCGAAGACGTCCTGGACGCGGATGCCGAGTCGGGCCACCTTGTCCATGTACGCCGGGCCGATGCCGCGGCCGGTGGTGCCGATGGCGCGGCTGCCGAGGAAACGTTCGGTGACCTTGTCCAGGACCTGGTGGTACGGCGCCACAAGGTGGGCATTGGCGGAGACGCGCAGCCGGGACGTGTCCGCGCCGCGGGCCTCGAGGCCGTCGATTTCCTGGAACAAGGCTTCCAGGTTCACCACGCAGCCGTTGCCGATGATCGGAACCGCGTTCGGGCTCAGGATGCCGGCAGGAAGGAGCTTGAGCTCATACTTCTCACCGCCTACGACGACGGTGTGCCCGGCGTTGTTGCCGCCATTGGGCTTGACGACGTAGTCAACCCGGCCGCCGAGCAGGTCGGTGGCCTTTCCTTTGCCTTCGTCGCCCCACTGGGCTCCGACGATCACGATTGCTGKCATGGGATCCTCCCCCATTCGTTCGGGCCGAACTGCGTGCAATTGACCAGGTGGCCACCGCAGCTCAGCGCCGTTCATGAGAATGCCCCGAATCTACCGCTGTGCTCTTACCCAACGCCAGAGTTCCGGGGCTCTTACCACCCAAGTTTAGCCGAAAACGGTGACCCGCATCGCTTTGGGTCCTCGCGCGGACCGGCGGCCAGGCTGCGGTGAACGCCAACTGCATCATCCACCAGGCCATGCCCGACACATAGTGGGCGCGACTTGCGGGACGGGCCGGGGTGGAATTAAGTGAGAGTGACCATCCCGAGCGGCCGAGGGACCTGGACCATTGACGCCGCAGCAACCCTCCCGGACACAGCCTGCCCAACCGCGGCCGCCGTGACCGGCACCGGTGCTACCGCCAGGACCGATGGAAAGGAAACCGCGCCATGTCCGAAAAGACCGATCCCCAGAACAAAACTTCCCGGAACATCGACCACATCCGCGTCACCCACGCCGGCTCATTGCCCCGCACGCCCGAGCTGATCGCCGCGAACGAGGCCAAAGAGGCCGACGGCATCACGCCCGAGTTCCTGGACCTGCTGCAAACCTCGGTGGTTGACGTCGTCCAGCTCCAGAAGGATCTCGGMATCGACATCGCCAACGACGGCGAGTACGGGCACACGATGTCCAGCTCCGTGGACTACGGCGCCTGGTGGAACTATTCCTTCTCCCGGCTCGGCGGCCTGGAACCGACCGACGTGGACCGCTGGGCCGACGCCAAGGTGCACCGTTCCTCGCCGGGCAACATCGTCCTGACCTCGTTCCCCGACCGCCGGGACCGGCAGAAATTCAATGACGCCTATAACGACCCCTCCTCGGGGATCCTGGCGCACCGCCGTGCCGTGACCCAGCCCAAGATCGCGGGGCCGCTGACGTACACCGGCCACGCACTTGTGGCCTCGGACGTCGCCAACCTCAAGACAGGCCTGGCGGCGGCCGGCCTCACCGAGGGATTCGTCGCGTCGCTTTCCCCCGGTTCGTGCGCCCGCGTGGCCAACGAGTACTACAAGAGCGACGAGGAACTCCTCTACGCGTGCGCCGACGCGATGCGCGAGGAATACAAAGCC
Organism: Arthrobacter sp. 10T413_2; assembly: GCF_056394205.1. NCBI lineage: Bacteria > Bacillati > Actinomycetota > Actinomycetes > Micrococcales > Micrococcaceae > Arthrobacter > Arthrobacter sp. 10T413_2. Next base: position 13,594 of record NZ_JBFTHK010000112.1, read on the forward strand.
ATCATCGACGCCGGCCTGACGGTCCAGCTCGATGACCCGTCCCTGGCCGAGAGCTGGGACCAGATCAACCCCGAGCCGAGCCTCGAGGACTACCTGAAGTTCATTCAGCTCCGGGTCGAAGCCACGAACTGGGCACTGCGCGACCTCCCGCAGGACAAGATCCGGTTGCATGTCTGCTGGGGTTCCTGGCACGGCCCGCACACCACGGACATCCCC